>JAOZOT010000037.1:5763-16527 GCA_029933115.1 Anaerolineae bacterium
CCACGCGGGTGGATGCCCGGCTGAAAGCCCACCGGAGGCGATTTCAATCGCCGAAAGAGATGGTCTGGGTATTACACCACCGCAAACGCTTTTCGGATAGGCTCCTACTGCTCAGTCCGACTCCAGAAAGGCTTCAGCGCATCCACCGGCTTACCACGCAGCCTGGCTTCCTCCTCTGGGTCTTTCAACTGCTCCAGAGCGGCCATAGTAGCCTTGACGACGTTAAGGATGTTGGAACTACCCAGTGATTTAGTCAGGATGTCTTTGATGCCCGCCGCCTCGACGACTGCTCGCACACCACCCCCGGCAATGACCCCTGTACCCGGCGAAGCCGGCTTCAGGAGCACCTTGGCCGCGCTGAAGCGTGCGAGAACTTGGTGAGGAATGGTAGTGCCTACGATAGGGATTTTGCGCATATCTCGCCTGGCACGCTCCAAGCCCTTGCGGATAGCCTCCGGCACTTCGCGCGCCTTACCTACCCCTATGCCCACGCTACCCTTATTATCCCCGACCACGACCACAGCTCTGAAGCCAAAACGCCGACCGCCTTTGACCACTTTGGCCGTGCGAATAATATTAACTACTCGCTCGTCGAGTTCCTCCTCACCCTCAAAATCGGTCACTCTTCCAGGCATTGATCCTCCTCTATTGGCCGATGGCTGGTGGGTATACATCATACACTATCAGCTATCCGCCATCTGCTAGAACTCTAATCCTCCCTCTCGTGCGGCCTCGGCCAGAGATTTCACCCGCCCGTGATATTTGTATCCCCCACGGTCAAAGGCCACCTCTTTCACTCCGTGCTCCAGGGCCCGCTTGGCCACGAGCCTCCCTACCAGCTTGGCCTGTTCGGTTTTGCTCAGGCCCTTGAGCTCATCCCTCAACTCGGGGTCCAAGGTCGAAGCCGCTGCCAGGGTGTGCCCCTTGGTATCATCAATCACCTGAGCATAAATGTGCTTGAGACTTCTGAAGACGTTGAAACGGGGCCGCCGGCCGGTACCTACCACCCGTTTACGCACCCGCCGATGCCGCCGTTTGCGCGCCACTTCCCTTGGAACTACTTTTTTCATACCAACAACCACCTCCCCAAAGCGATATAATCACTTCACCTTTCCGGCTTTACCGGCCTTGCGACGCACCCGCTCACCACGATAGCGAATACCTTTGCCTTTGTAGGGCTCCGGCTTGCGCACGGCCCTGATCCTGGCGGCTACCTCACCGACAAGCTCTTTATCAATTCCCTCAACGGTGAAGCTCCTATATCCCTTTTCAACGGTAAAAGTGATACCCGGCGGGGGCTCTATCTGCACGGGGTGTGAATATCCCACCGATAAGACGAGCGCCTCCCCCCGCATCTCAGCCCGGTAGCCGACACCTTCGATCTCCAGCGTCTTCCGAAAACCCTCCGACACCCCGGTCACCATGTTGGCCAGGAGGGCCCGGGTCAGGCCGTGCATAGCTTTATGACGCTTGCTATCACTTGGGCGGGTGACCACAATTTGATTGTCCCGTAAAGCTATAGACATGTCCTGGTCAAAGGAACGGGACAATTCTCCCTTCGGTCCCTTCACTGTGACGCGATTGCCATCTATATTTACCGTTACACCTTCTGGCACAGGAATGGGCATACGCCCTATACGAGACATCCGAACACCTCCACCTCAGTTCCGACCTTCATTATCCATCCGACACCGCTCACCCCACAAGTCAGGCAGCGATTTGGAGCCGTTACGCGCTTCGAGGAGGTTTGCCCTCGCGATCTAGGCCACTTTCGAACCTGCGAGCTTGCGAAGGCTGGGGAGCTTGAGGGGTATCCCCTCAACCTTTCCCGGCCCTGAAAAGAGTCGGCAGCCTGCTCTCCGTCATCGAACGACGCCAAACTCGAACGTTGGCAACCACTCACCAGACATAACACAGCACCTCGCCGCCTACGCCGAGGCGACGGGCCTTTTTGCCGGTCATGACCCCTTTGGGCGTAGATAGGATAGCTATCCCCATGCCACTCAGAACCCAGGGTATATCCTGCCTCTTGACGTAGACCCGGCAGCCTGGCTTACTGACCCGCTTCAGGCCCGTCAGGACAGGCCTTCGATTGTCAGCGTACTTCAGTCGAATCCTGATCATGGGCTGAGGACGATCTTTGGTCACCTCGTAATGTTGTATGAACCCTTCCTCTTTCAGGATGCGAGCAATGGCTACCTTTATCTTGGAACTAGGCACCAAGACTTGATGATGTCGGGCCATATTTGCATTTCTGATGCGGGTCAACATGTCGGCAATAGGATCGGTCATAGTCATAGCTAGCACTCTCCGGTCAACCCCAATAGTTCTGGACATTGACGATTTTGCTCGTGGTGACGACTTCAGTCGCCCAAGTCACCACTACCAACCTTGTGAATCCCTCCAAATACTTGCTAAAAGCTCGTGCGGGCCGGGGTAAAAGTAGCACCTCTCCCCGGTACGACTACCAACTCGATTTGATGACGCCAGGTATCTTTCCCTCCAGAGCCATCCGTCGGAAGCAGATGCGACAAAGCTGAAAGCGACGCATATACCCTCGCGGGCGACCGCACAGCCGACAACGGTTGCGCACCCGTGTCGGATACTTCCTGCGTTTCTCCCGCTCAATCATACACTTCTTGGCCACATGTCCTCCTCAGTTCGGATCAAGTACATCTTGGGCAAATCCACCACGAGCGCAAGCCTCCCGCCTGGCGATAAATCGCCAGGCTGAGCAGGGGAAGGACGCTTTCAGCGCCCTAAACGGCCATCTACGCAGGTCGCTAGCCCGCTTCAGCGGGCCTGAGCTGCTCAGCCCTGAGCTTTAGCTCGGGGGCCAGACCGAATGCCCTCACAAAACTAAACTGTTACCTCCTAAACGGCATCCCCAGGAGCTGTAACAAACGCCTGGCTTCCTCATCGGTTTTGGCCGTGGTGACGATAGTGACTTCCATGCCCCGTATCTTGTCAATGCTGTCATAATCAATCTCTGGCCAGACCAACTGCTCCCTGAAGCCCAGAGTGTAATTGCCGCGCCCGTCGAAGGAATCGGGCGAGATGCCACGGAAATCGCGCCGACGGGGTAAGGCAACGTTACACATCCGATCCAGAAAATCGTACATGCGGTTGCCCCGCAGTGTGACCTTGACCCCGATGGGGTTGCCCTCGCGCAATTTGAAGCCGGCGATAGACTTCTTGGCCCGCGTGATAATCGGTTTCTGGCCGGTGATGATGGCGATGTCTCTGGCAGCGGCGTCAAGGACCTTGACGTCCTGCAAAGCCTCGCCCAATCCGACGTTGACCACGATTTTCTGCAAACGCGGCACTTCCATCACGTTGCGGTAGCCAAACTCTTTCATCAGAGCAGGAATTACTTCTTGGCGGTATCTATCCTTCAACCTGGGCATATATTCACTCCCGATTGACTAAATACAAATCAGTCAAACGACCGACCACACCGCTTGCATATCCGGCTTTTGGTGCCATCTTCGTACACCTGATAGCCAACTCTGGCCGGTCGTTCGCAGTTACTGCAAAACAGAGCCACATTGGAAATGTGAATAGGCGCTTCGAATTCGATGATACCAGCTTGAGTACGGGTACTACCGGTGGGCCTTTGATGCTTCCGCACGATATTGACGCCGGAGACGATCACCCGGTCTTTGTTAGGGTCTCGACCTATTCGGCGACGCCGGCGGTCCACCTTCCAGCCACGGATGACCTGGCGGACGGTGCCCTTCGCTCCACGCTCTTCACCGGTCAAGACCACAACCGTATCGCCTTGCCTTATCTTCACCGTTACCTCCTCGTCTATGCCCTCTCAAGTCCACTCAAGTGGCGGAGTTACAATCCGTCGCCGGATTGCAAATCCGGCGAGAGCAATGCGGACCTGCGCTAAAGCACCTCTGGAGCCAGAGAGACGATTTTCATGAAGCCTTTATCACGCAACTCGCGGGCCACCGGCCCAAAGATGCGGGTCCCTTTTGGATTCTGATGGTCGTCCAGAATGACGGCAGCGTTATCATCGAACTTGATGTAGGACCCGTCGGGGCGACCGTATTCCTTCGCCGTGCGGACAACAACCGCCCGCACGACTTCTCCCTTTTTGACCGAAGCAGTGGGGGTAGCCTGTTTCACCGAAGCGACGATAATATCTCCAACCCGGGCATAACGCCGCATCGAGCCCCCCAGGACCCTGATGCACAGGATCTCTCTGGCTCCGGTGTTATCAGCTATTCGCAATCGAGATTCCTGCTGAATCATCTCTCGCCTCTTCTCCTTTGAATAACGAGTGGCCGGGGCATCCCCCACATCTGGCTACCCCGCTACTCAGACCGATCAGCCCTTTCTACTATCTCCTCAACGACCCATCGCTTTTCCTTACTCAAAGGACGTGACTCGACGATGCGCACCATATCGCCGACCCGGCATGAGTTATGAGCATCGTGAGCCTTGAATTTTTTGCTTTTCTTTATTACCTTACCGTACAAGCGATGGCGCTGCAACCTTTCTACTTTCACCACGACTGTCTTGTCCATCTTGTTGCTCACCACGCGCCCCACCAGCTTTTTCCGTCGCTCTCTCATGCCTCTTCTTCCTCCCACATCTGCTCAAGTTCCCTCTCACGCATGATCGTCTTCAGGCGAGCAATGTCCCTTTTGACCTCGGTAAGGCGATTAAAGTTTTTCAACTGCCCGGTACTGAACTGGAAACGCAGGTTGAACAACTCCTCGTAAGCTTCGTCCAGCTTCTGCACCAGTTCATCGGAACTCATAGCACGAATCTCTCGAGCCTTCATCGGCCACCCTCACCTCCGGTGATAGGATCTCGCCTGGCGATGAACTGAGTCTTGATGGGAAGCTTGTGAGAAGCCAGGCGCATAGCCTCACGAGCCGCCTCCTCCTTGACGCCCGCAATTTCAAAGATAATCCGGCCAGGCTTCACCACCGCCACCCAATGGTCCACGTTGCCTTTGCCGCTGCCCATGCGTGTCTCGGCCGGCTTGGCTGTGACCGGCTTGTCTGGGAAGACCCGTATCCACAATTTCCCACTGCGTTTGACGTGGCGAACAATGGCCCGCCTGGCAGCCTCTATCTGGCGACTGGTCATCCAACAAGGCTCCAGAGCCTGCAAGCCAAACTCTCCGAAGGCTATCTCATTGCCCCGGCCGGCCTTGCCCTTCATACGACCACGGTGGGCTTTACGATGCTTCACTCTCTTAGGCATCAACATGATGGTCTGCTCCTTAACTTGCGGCTATAGCTTCCTCAGCCGTAGACTTTTCGGGCAAAACATCACCTTTATAGATCCAAACTTTAACCCCAATCCGTCCGAAGGTGGTCAGGGCCTCGCTTTGGGCGTAGTCAATATCTGCACGCAGAGTATGGCGAGGCACCCGCCCCTCGCGGAAGGTCTCACTACGAGCCATCTCTGCCCCGGCCAATCGTCCGCTGCAAGTGACCATCGCCCCCTTGGCTCCGGCCCGCATGGCCCGCCCGATGGCCTGCTTCATAGCCCGCCGGAAGGAAATCCGCTTCTCCAACTGTTGGGCGATGTTCTCAGCGACGAGATAGGCGTCCAAATCCGGCTTCTCGATCTCCTGGACCTCAAGGCGAATCCGTTTGCCCTTTGTCAGTTCCTCCAATTTACGCTTCAGGGCGTTAATGCTGGTCCCTTTACGCCCGATAACAATACCCGGCTTGGCAGTCCAGATGGTTATAGAGACCTGCTTGGGGAAACGCTCTATCTCAATACTGGAAATGCCAGCCCGGTCCATCTCACTGCGAATCAGACGGCGGATGGCAAAATCCTCGTGCAACAACTCAGCGTACTCCTGCCCCTCAGCGTACCACCTGGCCTTCCAATCTTTGATAATGCCGATCCGAAAACCATACGGATGTACCTTTCGCCCCAATTGACCCCTCCTTAATGCTCTGAACAAAAAGCACCGTTCACTGCCGTCACTCCTCTCCTTCCTTGAGTACAACAGTGATGTGAGTAGAACGCTTTCTAATTGGTTTGAATCGGCCCCGAGCGCCAAAGCGGCGCCAGCGACGCGTTGGGCCGCCATCGGCGGTAATGCGAGCGATATAGAGGTATTCTCTATCCAACCCTATATCTTCAGCATTGGCCACAGCCGACTTGATAGTCTTGTACACAGGCTTGGCTGCTGCCTGAGGCATAAACTTGAGCATGGTCAAAGCATCATCAACCCACCGACCTCGCACCTGGTCAATCACAAGGCGCACTTTTTGGGGAGACATGCGCACGTATCTGCTCACTGCTCTGACTTCACCCTCATCCATCATTGTCCTCTCCCGTTTTACCCCGCAACGAAGCTATTTTTTCTTCTTCCTCGCCTTAGTGCCCTTCTCTTTATATGTATGGCCCCGAAACAACCTGGTGGGGGCGAACTCTCCCAGCTTGTGCCCCACCATGTTCTCAGTAATATAGATGGGCACATGGCGCCGACCGTCGTGCACAGCAATGGTGTGTCCCACCATCTGAGGAAAGATCGTCGAAGCTCGCGACCAGGTCTTGATCACGCGTTTTTCGCCGGTTTTATTCATGTCCTCGATTCTTTTCAGCAGCTTGGGGTCTACATAGGGCCCTTTCTTCAACGATCTGGACATGGTTACCTCCGCTTCTTCCCACGCCGGCGCACGATCCACTTGTCGGTCGCCTTGTTGCGCCGTGTCTTGTAGCCCAGGGTAGGCTTGCCCCAAGGGCTCTTGGGTGATGGCATCCCAATAGGAGCTTTGCCCTCTCCCCCTCCATGAGGATGATCGCGAGGGCTCATCGCCGAGCCCCGTACTGTCGGCCGCCAACCCAAGTGTCGCTTGCGCCCGGCCTTGCCCAGGCTAATGTTGCTGTGATCGGTATTACCTACCTGACCAATGGTAGCCATGCACTGTTGGTGAATCAACCGCACCTCGCCACTGGGAAGGCGCACGTGGGCGTATTTGCCCTCCTTAGCAACCAACTGGGCCGAGGTGCCCGCCGAACGCACCAATTGCCCACCCCGCCCTTGTTGCAACTCGATGTTGTGGATGACGGTGCCCACAGGGATGTTGGCCAGAGGCAGAGCATTGCCCACGCGTATCTCGGCCTCAGGCCCCGACATGAGCACGTTGCCCACCGTCAAACCGAGAGGAGCTATAATGTAACGCTTCTCCCCATCGGCATAGGTCAGAAGGGCAATACGGGCCGAACGATTGGGGTCGTACTCAATTGAGGTCACTTTGGCCGGGATGCCAAACTTGTCCCGCTTGAAATCAATGAGGCGATACCGACGCTTGTGACCGCCACCCCGATGACGAACGGTGATTTTGCCCCGAAAGTTGCGCCCCGCCTTCTTGCGCAGCGGCACCAACAGGGATTTCTCCGGCTTGGTCTTGGTGATTTCCTCAAAGGTAGAAACGCTCATTCCCCGCCGGCCAGGCGAGGTTGGCTTGTACGTTTTGATAGGCATAATCCTCTCCAATTACAACGCCGATTGAAACTGTGGTATCTTCTCGATACTGCGGTGGGGGCAGGTCCCGCACCCGCCGATGGGGCGACCGCCAGGGGGCGCCCCTAGACTCCCTCGAAAATGTCAATGCGCTCGCCAGGAGACAGAGTTACAATCGCTTTCTTCCAGGCAGGCTTCCTGGTCACAATCCGTCGTCCATAACGCCCCTTCTTGGGTGGCACGTTAATGATGTTGACAGAAAGGACCTCGACACCAAATATCTCCTCTACCGCCTCTTTAACTTGGTGCTTGTTGGCCCGGCGGTCCACCTCGAAGGTGTACTTTCCATACTCCGCTTGAGCACGAGTCTTCTCTGTATCAATGGGGCGCTTTATGACCTCGTAAATGTGCATCCTTCACCCCTCGCTATAAATACATCGAAATCAACCCAGGATAGTCTCGATAACTTCAAGAGCCCCCAAGGGCATAATCAGGTAATCGTAGCCCAGAATATCGCGCACATTCAGGTACTGAGCCCGCAGGGTTTTCACGTAGGGCAGGTTGTTGGCCGATTTTTCTACATTGGTGTTCCGTTCCGGCAGCAAGATCAGGGCGGAGGAGTAAACATCCAGGTTATCCAGGATAGCCTCCATCTCCTTCGTCCTGGGCTCAGGCATCTCCAGGGCATCCAGAACCACGATCTGGCCATCAGCAGCTTTCACCGAGAGGGCCGATTTCAAGGCCAGACGCCTCATCTTGCGCGGCATCTTCCGCCGATAGCTGCGGGGGCGTGGACCAAAGACGATGCCACCTCCTCGCCACTGGGGTTCACGGATGCTGCCGTGCCGGGCGCGGCCGGTGCCCTTTTGGCGCCAGGGCTTCCGCCCCCCTCCGCTGACCTCACCCCGCGTCTTGGTCTTGTGCGTGCCCTGACGGGCGTTGGCCAGTTGCCTGACCAGGGCCTGGTGCATCACAGGCTCATTGATGGGCACGGCAAAAATATCGTCTCTCAGTTCAACTTCTTTAATCGTCTCTCCAGACATATTGCGTACCGGAACCAACATCCTAATCTCCTTAAACAAGAGGTGCCCTATCGGGTCTTTCTCGCCTCCCTTATAATAAGCAGTCCATTCCTGGCCCCAGGCACAGCGCCTTTGACAGCCAGGAGGTTGCGCTCTGGATCCACCAGCACCACTTGCAGATTCTGCACGGTCACCCGGGCGTTGCCCATGCGTCCGGCCATGCGCATCCCTTTGTAGACGCGCCCTGGGGTGGTGCCTGCCCCGATGGAACCCGGGGCCCGGTGACGGTCCGACTGGCCGTGGGTCTTGGGGCCACCTCTGAAACCGTGACGCTTGACCACGCCGGCGAAACCCTTCCCCTTGGAGATACCGGTCACGTCCACGCGGTCGCCAACATCGAAGATGCTGACTCTGATTTTTTGGCCTTCTTCGTATTGGCTGACGTCGCTCACCCGAATCTCCCGCAGGTAACGCAAGGGAGGCAATTGATTTTTGCGCAAATGCCCCAACTGAGGTTGGGTAAGGCGTTTCGGCTTGACTTCCTCGAAACCGAGTTGAACGGCCGCGTAGCCATCCCGCTCCGGTGTCTTTATCTGAGTCACAAAACACGGCCCAGCTTCGATGACAGTCACGGGGACAACTTCCCCCTTCTCATCGAAAATCTGGGTCATGCCCACTTTTTTGCCCAAAATCCCTTTCATAACGATCCTCTCAGCGAATCGGCGAATCAACGAATCTGCGAATCCAAGTCGCAGATTCGCTACAGTTTGATCTCAATGTCTACCCCGGCCGGAAGGTTGAGCCGCATGAGAGTATCAATGGTCTTCGAGCCAGGGTCAATGACATCAATGAGACGCTTATGGGTACGGATCTCGAATTGCTCTCGGGAGTCCTTGTCAATGAAGGGCGAGCGCATAACGGTGAACTTTTCAATTTTGGTCGGCAAGGGCACCGGGCCGACCACGCGTGCACCTGTGCGTTCAGCCGTCTCTACGATTTGCTTCGCCGATTGATCGAGAACCCGATGGTCATAGGCCTTGAGACGAATTCGAATTTTCTGCTTGGCCATCCAACCACCTCTCCTCCTATCCTGCGACCTTGGTGATCACTCCGGCCCCAACCGTCCGCCCCCCCTCACGAATGGCAAACCGCGACCCACTCTCCAACGCCACCGGCACGATCAACTTTACCTTCAAATTCACATTGTCCCCAGGCATCACCATCTCTACCCCCTCCGGTAACTCCACCGCACCCGTCACATCCATCGTCCGAATGTAAAACTGCGGCCGATACCCACTGAAAAACGGCGTGTGCCGCCCCCCCTCCTCCTTCTTCAACACATACACCTCTCCCATAAACTCCGTGTGCGGCTTGATGCTCCCAGGCGCCGCCAACACCATCCCTCGCTCTACCTCATCCCGATCTATCCCCCGCAACAATACTCCCACGTTGTCCCCGGCCTCCGCATAGTCCAACGTCTTCCGAAACATCTCCAAACTCGTCGCCACCGTCTTCCGCACCTCCTCCCGCAAACCCACTATCTCCACCTCGCTCATCGGCTCTATCCGCCCCCGCTCTACACGCCCCGTCACTACCGTCCCCCGCCCCTTGATCCCAAATACATCCTCTATCGGCATCAGGAACGGCTTGTCCACTTCCCGCACCGGCGTCGGAATGTACTCGTCCACCGCCTCCAGCAACTTCCAGATACATTCATACTCCGGCGCATCAGGATCCGTTGACTCCGACTCCAGAGCCATCCGCGCACTCCCCCGCACTATCGGTATCTCATCCCCGGGAAACTCGTACTTGTTCAGCAAATCCCGTAACTCTAACTCCACCAAATCCAATAACTCCGGATCATCCATCATGTCTACTTTGTTCAAAAACACCACAATGGCCGGCACCTCCACCTGCCGCGCCAACAACACGTGCTCCCGCGTCTGCGGCATCGGCCCATCATCCGCCGCTACCACCAATATGGACCCATCCATCTGCGCCGCACCCGTGATCATGTTCTTGATGTAGTCCCGATGCCCAGGACAGTCTATGTGCGCATAGTGCCGCTTCTCCGTCTCATACTCCACGTGCGATATGGAAATCGTCAACCCCCGCGCCTTCTCCTCCGGCGCATTGTCTATGCTGTCAAAGGGCCGAAACTCGGCCAACCCCTTCATACTCAATACCTTGGTGATGGCCGCCGTCAACGTCGTCTTGCCGTGATCCACGTGCCCTATCGTCCCTACGTTCACGTGCGGCTTCGTCCGCTCAAATTTCTCCTTCGCCATTTAT
>JAOZOT010000837.1 GCA_029933115.1 Anaerolineae bacterium
GGACTTGCCATCCGAGGTAAGCCTGCCTGTAAACGTGGGCAGGTGGGACATAGCCACAGAGAAATAAGGTGTTTTTGACCAGGGCTGAACTCATTGTTGCGTCTTCTGGCAAATCTGGTATAATAAACGGGGTGGAGGTGTGGCTAATAAGGAGGTAAAGCAATGAAGGCTCTGACCAAGGAGCAGATCATCGAAGCTTTGAATCACGATCTTGTTGCCGAGTTTAGTGCGATTGAGATGTATGGAGCCCACGCAGAAGCTATCGCTGAAGATGCTATAGTCCAGGGGGTGCGCGCTATCCTCAGCGTCGAGAAGGGCCATGCCCAGGAATTGGCGAAGCGGATCGAAGAGTTAGGAGGTGAGCCGGCTCGGCCCGGCGGGGCAGCTACAGTTGCTGGCCGGGCAGTGGGCGCGGCCGGCGCTCAGGCCAGCACAATCGAGATGCTCAAGCTGGAGCTGGGAGAGGAGCAGCAGGCTATCAAGGATTACAGCGCCCAGGTGGCCGACATCGTGGACGACGATGAAACTACCACCCTTTTGGAAGAGCACCTCCACGATGAGATAGAGCACGCTCGCTGGTTGAAGGCTCAGATTCGTGCGCTAATGTAAGACAGGTTGCCGACTTGTCTACAGGTGATGGTAAAGAGTTGGCAACCCGTCCTGCGGTGCGATGGGTTAGCGACACCCGCAGTGGGGGTGTGGTGAGGATGGCTGCAAGGGAGTTGGTGGATCGCCTGCGTGAACTGGGGCGGGCCTTCTGTCAGGTCATTTATGGTATGACCATTTATGATATGGTACGTGAGCTCAACAAGGCCCGGGCCAGTTTGGAGCACCTGTTCGTTTTGGTCGTCTTCGGCGACCTGCTGGGTGTACCCATATTGCCTCCTTACTATTCCTTGCGACTCTTACCCTATATCGTCCCGACTTTGGACGTGTGGCGACGCAGCATGTTGAGGGAGAGGGATCTTACGGATTTATTTGATCAAGAAATCGGCTGATCGGTCCGGGGAAGGACTGGATAATACAGGAGGTAGTCAAATGTCAGAAGAACAGAAAATGAGCAAACTGAAAGAGTTCGGCCTGGGTGTGCGCGATTTCCTATACGGCATGGCCGGCCACGACATGACCCGCTTCGCCCTCAAGACGCGGGGCAGCATGGAGCATCTCT
>JAOZOT010000838.1 GCA_029933115.1 Anaerolineae bacterium
CGACGGCTTTGACGGGTGGCAGAACTACTGGAATCTGTGGTGGGTGAAGAAAGCCTTGCTGGACCTGGGAACGAATCCTTTTTTCTGCGATTATGTCTACTATCCGACGGGGGCCAGCCTCTATTTCCACACTCTGAACATCTTCAACGGTTTGCTCACCGTGCCCATCCAAGCCATATTCGGACTGACGGTGGCCTACAACTTTGTGGTCGTCTTTTCCTTCGTCGTCGGTGGCTACGGCACCTATTTGCTGGTGTATCGGCTTGTGGCGGATGGTTCGCCCCGCCTTTCGTCCCGCTCAGGGCAGGGCTCGCTGCAAAGCAAGCTGGCCGCTTTTGTAGCCGGTCTGGTTTTCACCTTCTCTCCTTATCATTTCGCTCATTTGTTGGGCCACATGCAACTCATATCCTTGGAGTGGCTGCCCTTCTACGTCCTTTTCACCGTCAAAGCCCTCGGCGATAATCTACCGAGCCTCAGTAGACCACAAACTGCTCCCCAGAAGCTCGCAGCGGATTGCCAAATCCGCTGCCAAACCACTGGATTTGACAATCCGGCGGGAGCAAATCACAATCCACTGAGTCTGAAGAAAATGCGACGCCGGCCGGTCCACAGTTGGCCCGCGGCCGTTTTCCTCACTTTGACCTTCCTGTGCGAGTGGGGATACTATGTAATGTACCTGGCCATATTTACCCTGCTCTACACTGGCTATGCGATTTGGAAGCAAGGCCGAATTTGGGAGTCAGTCGCCAGGGCCGGGTTGATTTGGCTGCTCTTCACCGTTCTGGTCAGTCCCATCCTGATACCAATGGCCATCGAGGCCATCAAAACAACCGAATACCTGACCCCTCCCTTCGAGCAAAGCCTTTCCCTGTCGGCCGACCTGCTGGCCTTCTTTACCCCCAATGAGATGCACCCCCTCTGGGGAGATTGGGCCAGAGCCTGGAGCGAACGCTTCACCACTACCACCTCAGAGAGGATGGTCTTTGCCGGCTATGTTCCACTGACGTTGGGTGCTTTGGCTCTCTGGAAGCGCCGTCAGCGAGCCGGATTCTGGGCCTTGAGCCTGCTGGTCTTTTTCATCCTGGCCCTCGGCCCTATCCTGCACGTGGGAGGGCAAACAACAAACGTTCCCCTCCCCTACATTGTGCTATACCGCCTCCTGCC
>JAOZOT010000839.1 GCA_029933115.1 Anaerolineae bacterium
GACGAGGGAGGAAATAATTGCCGAACTCCGAAGCACTCGAAAGCGCCTATGGGAGGCGGAGTACGGCCGGCGATATACTCATCCTGGATAGCAACGAATACATCTTTGGCTTCACTGACCCGCAAAGTGATTCAGCGGCTCTCCTGAAGGTGATCAAGGATTACTTTGTCATCGTTCCAGCAATAGTCGTGCAGGAGGTGACAAGCAATCTCGCGGCGATGAGCTCGACACTACCCAAGATATTCTATGGCCTTCTTAATGATCCCTCGGCACATATGGTGAGGTCTTATGATGAGCCTCCAGAGGAATTGTGGCTGAAATACCTCGATCTGGGCCTCTCCGAGGAGGATGCCTTTATCGGCGGCTTGGCGGAGTGGGTTGGAGCAAAGTTCTTGGTCTCTGAGAACAGGGACTTCCTGCGTGAGCTCAAAACGGAAGCCTTTGAAGTGGTGGATGCTCCAACGTTGCTCCAGAAGCTTGCAGAAGGGGAAGTTGTCCCCGCTGAAAGGATAACCAAAGTGTAGGGGGAAGCGATGAAAAAGTTGTCCTTGCTAGTAATCGTTCTTCTGATTTTGGGAAGCTCCGCCTGCGGGAGGCCCACCCCGACGCCGGAAGCGGCGCCAACCCTGCAGGGCAAAAGCATCCTGATGATCATCGCCCAGCGGGATTTCCGCGACGAGGAGTATCAAGAGCCGCGCCGGATATTCGAGGCCAGAAGAGCCACAGTCACTGTTGCTTCCTCTTCCCTCGAAGTGGCCAAAGGCGCGCTGGGTGCTCAGGTCAAGCCCGACCTCCTGTTGAAGGACGTTGTCGTAGGCGACTACGACGCCATTGTCTTCGTCGGCGGCCCAGGAGCTCAGGAGTACTGGGACGACCCTGTGGCCCACGCCGTTGCTCAGGAGGCAGTGGCCCAGGGCAAGGTGCTGGCGGCCATCTGCATCGCCCCGGCCACCCTGGCCAAGGCGGGAGTGTTGAAGGGCAAAAAGGCGACGGTTTTCTCTTCTGAGAAAGAAACATTGAGAACGTGCGGGGCTGACTACACCGGTGCCAGCGTCGAGCGCGACGGGCTGATCATCACCGCCAACGGGCCCAAGGCGGCAACCGGGTTCGCCGAGGAGATAGCCAAAGCGCTGGAGGAGTAGGGGCGACCCTTGCGGTCGCCCT
>JAOZOT010000326.1 GCA_029933115.1 Anaerolineae bacterium
GATACCGCCTCAGCCTGCGGGAGGGTGAACCCCCGCGAATTATGAAAGGCTCTCCGACAGGAGAGGAAGGGGCCGGAGGAGGGGGAGGGCTGGTCACGTTTCACGCTTCACCCCAAAGTAGTCACGGAAAAGCGGGGCGGTGGCCACGGCGGGGTGGATGTCCATCCAACGCTCGCCGTTGACGTAGGGCAGCACCAGGCGGTTGTACATCAGCCGCGCCAGGTCTTTGCTGATGGGCAGGCGGCGTTGGCGGTGCACCTGGGCCAGCAACTCCAGGTCCTCGCGGTGTATCAGCCGCTCGTATTCGCGCCCCAGCTTGAGCACAGCCCGCTGCGCGGCGCGCTCGTCAATGGGGCCTTCGGCGTAGACGCAGGCAAAACGCACCAGGCGCATCAGGTCGCGCACCACGCCGCCGCTGGTGACCACCAAGCGGCGCAGGATTTCCTCATCGGCAAAGACCGCGCCCACGTCCAGGCGCCGGGCGATGAGCGCAAACAGCAGGTCACGCCCCGCCTGGCAGGGGGTCTGGCCGTCGTCCTCGGTGATCTTGACCATGGGGATCATGTCCACGTCGGTGAAGGCCACCCCCAGGTTGCGGTCGTGGAGCAATGAGATGGGCACGGTGTAAACCAGGTGGCAGCGCAGGGCCTTGAGTTGCTCGGCGTGCTCCACGAAAAGCAGGCTGTGGTTGGTGTGTCCGCTCTCCAGCACTTTGAGGGGCATTTTCTCCAGGCTGTCCACGATGACCACCAGCCCCCGGTAGCCTTCCTGGCAGGCGCGGACGGTGACGTTGTCCACCAGTTCGTTGAGGCGCTCCATCAGCACCGG
The DNA here is from genome assembly GCA_029933115.1 of Anaerolineae bacterium. Taxonomy (GTDB): domain Bacteria; phylum Chloroflexota; class Anaerolineae; order E26-bin7; family E26-bin7; genus E26-bin7. The sequence continues at coordinate 829 of JAOZOT010000326.1, forward strand.
CAGGCGGCGCTCCAGCTTGCGGCGCGTCTCCCGGCGGGCGCTGCCGCCGCTGCGGATCTGGCCGGTGACGGCGGCCAGCATACGCGCCAGGAGCGGCAATTCGAGCCCCACGCCGTACTCGGTCTGGAGCGTCAGGTCCACGTCGCGCCGCTCCTCCTCGGTCAGCACCGTCTCGGCGAACCAGTCGCCGATGGCCTCGACCAGCCGGGCGGAGATGCGCAGCTTTTTGGCGCGGGCGGTCTCGTCCAGGGCGCGGGCGATGGCCACCAGCACATCCAGGTACTCCACGTCGGCCAGGTCCAGCGTCTGCTCGATGTCCAGGTAGACGGTGAAAAAGCCGGCCTGGTCGAGCAGCCCTTGCAGGCACTTGAGTTCGGTGGACTTGCCGGAGCCCCGATGGCCCGTCACCAGTTGGCAGCACCGGCCGCCCTCTGGCGTGAACCGGATGCTGCGCGCCACGTTGGTCGCCAGGTTCTCGTCGCCACGGGCGCTGTTCAGGTCCACGTAGCGCCGGTCGCCGGGCTCCAAAGGAACCTCGGGGTCAACCGCGCCGTAGGCAGCCTCCACCGTGCGGGGCAATTCTATGGCGTCAGACATTTCGTGTTTCTCCTCCCCATCTTGGGCTTGTGCAGCAGGTCGGGGTGTGGAGGGTGCCCCTCCACCATCCTCCTTTTCCTCCATCAGGTAGGAGAGTGGCTTGCCGGTTCTGCTTTCAGGGCCGGGAAAGTGGGCTTGAGGGGATACCCCTCAAGCTCCCCAGGCTTCGTGCAAGCCTCATCTCCCGCAGGGTGCTCATCCCAGCAGGAAATCCTTTGAAAGCAATTCTCTAGGTGTTTTCTTCTCCCTGGGTAAGTAGATAGCCACCTGAATGTCCAAAGTGGACAGGTATTTGCAGAGCAAGGGGCCAACGTCTCGCCATTCCAACTGGCCTAGCCCGCACCCAAGCGCCGGGACAGCCAAAGACTTTATGCCCTGCTTCTCGTAGTTATCCTGGATCCATTGCAGCCCCTGCTCAATACCTGTTATATCGGATTTCTCCCTCCAGTGATTTTTCGTTGGGAACAGCAGAAACCACTTTTCCAAATCCGCATTCGATAGGCTTGATGGTTCATCTGCCAATTCGTAATCCAACGATATTTCCCGCTTGATAAGATAGGGCTTGCCCATCTTCAGTTTACGTTCGCGACATACGTCTTGGTAGGCCACGTATACATCGGGAAATTGATATTTTGTTCTCGAAGCAAGCCCTTTCCCCATAACACCGACGCAATTCACACTTATTGTAAATGTTTGCATACTAGAGAAAAACATATCACCTTCAACAAGGAAAAGGTTTTGAGTGAGCTTGCTCCTCCATAAGGGCAGAAAGAACATATTTGGCTCGGGAATGACCGGGATTCTCGACGAGCGAAGCATCGCTCTCACTTTTTTCCTGACGTCGTGGCTTGCCACATAAATCGCCTGAATATACTCTGGTGGCACCAGGTCCGGAACCAGACACTCAGCCATTATTTTTCTCTTGGAGCCATCCTCTGTTTTCCACCAGACTATCTCGAAGCCACGCTTAATTTCAGGAAGGGCTTTTATCCCTGCTTCCTGGGGTAGGATAGCTGATTGTGAGGCCCTGGCATTGCCTGTGGTAATGAATATATCCGGCCTCTGCAATATGGTTGGCTTCACGCAAACGACGGCTATATCATCTAAAGATTTCTCGTGTTTCACCCGGTACAGCATTGGGTTTCGGGCATTGAAATACAGATTGGCAAAGCTCCACAGACTCCTACCATCAGGAGCAAGTCTGTCCTTGCGGGCTGCAACTATCTCTTTATCGTATATAGGTGTGTATGGAACTGCTTCCCTTTCAACACGTTCATGAGACAAAATCCCCCGCCTCAGTATAGATGGCAAGTTATCAATATGCGTGATATAGTATAGTCCCTTGATGCTTGAAGCCCCCATCTTAACTTAACATCCTCCTAACCAACTCACTCAACCTGTTCATCCTAATTTGGTATACAACTTGTCCGGTGAGTTGCTACCCTTGGCTCGGGTTTTGCGGTCAACTCATACGCTAAGGAGTCTAGACCATCTCCTGCACCTCGGCAAAGGCGTGGTCGAGTATTTCGAGAGCCTGATCCACATCGTCCCTGGTGGCGATGAGAGGCGGCGCGATGCGAAGGACGTTGCCGTAGAGGCCCCCTTTGCCGATGAGGAGCCCCCGCTCGCGGGTGGCCTCGAACAGGTGAGCCACCTCCTGGGTGGCCGGTTCCTTGGTCTGGCGGTCGCGCACCATCTCCACCCCCTGCATCAGGCCCATACCCCGCACGTCGCCGATGAGGGGGTATTTCTCTTGTAGCGATTCCAGGCCCTGGCGCAGGTGGGCACCCACTTCCGCCACGTGAGCGGGTGGGGCCTCTTCTTCCATCATCTGGATGGTAGCCAACGCGGCCGCACAGGAGACAGGATTGCCGCCAAAGGTCGAAACGGTCAGTCCCTCCAGCTTGTCGGCCACTTCGGGCGTGGCAATGGTAGCCCCCAGCGGTGAACCGTTGGCAATGCCCTTGGCCATGGTCATAATGTCCGGCTCCACGCCCCAATGCTCGATGCCGAACCAATACCGGCCGGTGCGTCCAAAGCCGGTCTGCACCTCATCGCAAATGAAGAGTCCGCCGTATTTGCGCACAATGCCCACGGCGATCTCAAAGTACTCTGGCGGCGGGGTGACAAAACCGCCCACCCCTTGTATTGGCTCGGCCAGGAAGGCAGCCACCCGGCCCGAGGTGGTCGTCTTGATGAGCTCCTCAATGTCCTCAGCGCAGGCGAGGCCACATTGCGGGTAAGTGAGCTTGAGAGAGCAGCGGTAGCAATAGGGATTCACCGCGTGCTTGATGCCCAAAACCTGAGTGCCACCGATGCGCCAGCCCGACTGGCCGGTGAGAGCCATCGCCAGCGCCGACCGGCCGCTGTAACCGTGCCGCAGGGCCACGACTTCTTGCGCGCCGGTGGCTGCTTTGGCCAACATCACGGCTGTTTCGTTGGCCTCGGTGCCGCTGTTGAGAAAGTACGACTTTTGCAGCCGGCCAGGGGTGATCTCGGCCAACTTTTCGGCCAGGCTGACGTGGTTCTCGTGAGGGTAGAGGGTAGAGGTGTGAACCAGCGTCTGAACCTGCCGAATCAGCGCCTCGGTTACTTTCGGATGACAGTGCCCCACGCTAACCGTGAGGATACCGCCGAAGAAGTCGAGGTACTCATTGCCCTCTACGTCGTAGAGACGCATCCCTTCGCCCCGGGCGAAGGGGAGTGGCTGGCTGTAGTAGGTAAGGTGGCTGGGCCACAGGTACTTTTGCTGCTTCTCAAGGATCGTTTGGGTGTCCACATTGGCCTCCTTAACCCGTTGCATCGGAAGTCCTCAGCAACTCGACTACCTCTTTCATCTCCGCAATCACTTCCTAAAATGCGGGCTCACAACGAATGAACTTTGGGCATCGTTCATGTCATGGATTTTGAGATCCGGCTTTTAGTTCGTCCAACACTAACACCTTTAGCCTCGGTAAAGAGGGCAGGCGAGCATCATTCGTCAGAAAGAACGAAGCCCCTTCGTGAATCGCTGTGGCCATCTGAATAGCATCCGGCGTGCGGATGTTACGAGCCGCCCGTAGTCGTGCGGCTTCTTCAGCTTTTCCTTGCAGCGCGGCTATCCATTCCACGAGGCTCGCTCCCGGTCCACGTAT
>JAOZOT010000840.1 GCA_029933115.1 Anaerolineae bacterium
ATGGAGCCCATCCCCAGGGAGGGCGAATATCTGCTCATTTCCGACGACACAGACGGAATGTTGGCCCGTGTCCCAGAGCTCCTGGCCCGCTACCCCAAGGTCATCCTGGTCCATCACCGTCTGGAAGAAAGCGACACCAGCATTGAAGAAGATACCGGCTACCCCTTCCCCGTGCGCACCAATAAGGTGAAGGGTATAGCGGCCGAGACCGTGGACCGATTGACCCGACAATTGAGGGGCCGAGCCGTTATCCTGGTTGAAGCCGATGGCGCTCGTCACTGCTCTCTGAAGGCCCCGGCCGCCCACGAGCCCGTGGTGCCGGCCGGCACCACCCTGCTGGTGCCCATGGCCAGCCTCCACGTGTTGGGCAAACCCTTGAGCGCCGAATACGTCTTCCGGCCGGAACTAGTAGCCGCCCTCAGCGAGACGGCCCTTGGGGAGCCGGTGACTGTTGACACAGTGGCGGCGGTGCTGACCCATCCCCAGGGCGGTTTGAAGGGCGCCCCTCCCCAGGCGAGGGTAGTCCCCATCCTCAACCAGTGGGCAGGGGAGACAGCTTCAGAGGAAGCCAGAGAAGTGGCGGAGCTCCTCCTGCGCAGTGAACGCATCGAACGGGTGGTCATCGCTTCCCTGCGCCGGGCCAATCCCGTCTTGGACGTTGCTGAGGCGCGGTCCCGCCCCAAAGTAGCCGCCATCGTGTTGGCCGCCGGGGCCTCCACCCGCTACGGTCGGCCCAAGCAACTGCTGCCTGTCGGCGGCAAGACCATGCTCCAACACGTGGTGGATGTCGTCCTGGCCTCGCCGGTGGATCAGACCATCGTCGTCCTGGGCCACCGGGCAGGCGAGATTGGGGCCACTCTGAAGGACACGCCCGCCGACATCGTGACCAATGAGGGATGGGAAGCCGGCCTGAGCACCTCGGTGCAGGCCGGGCTGCAGGCCATCAGGCCCGACGTTCAAGCCGCCCTCTTCGTTTTGGCCGACCAGCCGGCTATCACACCGGAGATCATCGCTGCCCTCGTCAGGCGCTACCAGGAAACCGGGGCCCCCATCGTGGTGCCCACCTATCAGGGCAAGCGGGGCAACCCCGTCCTCTTCGACCGCTCCCTTTTCGCCGAACTGACGAAAGTGCGAGACGACCAGGGTGGGCGGCAGCTCATTGA
>JAOZOT010000841.1 GCA_029933115.1 Anaerolineae bacterium
TGTGCTCAACGGCACCTTGACAAAGGGGCAGACATTGTGGTATGCTTGTGAGTAGCCAGACCTGATAGGTTTTCAGGTCTCGTTGAGGAGGTGTCGGTGGGTGACGTCAAATACTGGGTAGGCTTCAATATCGTGCCGGGCATCGGGCCGGCTCGCTTCCAGGCTCTCCTCGATCATTTTGGCGACCTGGAGGCGGCCTGGAAAGCACCGGCCTACAAGTTGAAACGAGCGGGCCTGGATCGCCGTTCCATTGAGAATCTGCTGGAGGCCCGGAAAAAGATCTCCCTGGACGGTGAGATGGAAAAGATTGACCGGGCGGGAGTGCAGGTCCTCACCTGGCAGGATGAGGCCTATCCCCCCCAACTGCGTCACATCCACAGCCCTCCACCGGTCCTCTATGTCAAAGGTGATCTCCGCCCTGAAGACGAGTGGGCTGTGGCTGTGGTGGGCACCCGGCGGGCCACAGTCTATGGTAAAGAGGCGGCGCGCACCCTCGCCGGTGACTTGGCCCGCAACGGTGTCACTATCATCAGTGGCCTGGCGCGGGGTATTGACGCCCAGGCTCATCGGGCAGCCCTGGAAGCGGGTGGGCGCACCATCGCCGTCTTTGGTTCTGGTCTGGACATCATCTACCCGCCAGAGCATAAAAAGCTGGCCCGAGCTATCGCTGAAAACGGAGCCCTGGTCTCTGAGTATGCTCTGGGGACCCCGCCTGAGGGGAGCAATTTCCCGCCTCGCAACCGCATCATCAGCGGCCTGTCCTTGGGGGTAATCATCGTTGAGGCCGGAGCGACCAGCGGGGCCCTCATTACCGCTGACTATGCTGCCGAGCAGGGGCGAGACGTCTTTGCCGTGCCGGGCAACATCTTCCACAGAGGCAGCCAGGGCACCAACAGGCTCATCCAACAGGGGGCCAAGCTGGTCCTCTCGGTGGAGGATGTGCTGGAGGAGCTGAATCTGACCATGATCAGCCAGCAGGCCGAGGTGCGGGCCGTGATCCCGGAGAATGAAACCGAGTCACTTTTGCTCCAGCACATCTCTTATGAGCCCATCCATGTGGACGAACTCGGCCGCCAGAGTGGGCTGCCCATTGTCCAGGTGACCAGCACTCTGGCCATGATGGAACTGAAGGGCATGGTGCGCCAGGTGGGGGGGATGAATTA
>JAOZOT010000842.1 GCA_029933115.1 Anaerolineae bacterium
GTACGCCAGCCTGATTCCATCCTGAAGCGAAACTTTGGGTTCCCAGCCCAGTGCCGTGATTTTCGAGATATCGAGGAGCTTGCGTGGCGTGCCGTCAGGTTTCGAGCGATCCCAAAAGATGGGGCCGTCATATCCGATGATATCACTCACGATGCCTGCCAGGTCATTGATGGTCTGGTCTTGGCCGCAGCCTATGTTGACAAGGTGCGCTGCGGCAGGGTTTTGGCCGGATCCCGATTCAAGCCGGGTGAAGATATGCTCAAGCTGCTCCATGAGGTAGACGCAGGCCTCTGCCAGGTCGTCGCAATAGAGGAATTCGCGGCGGGGGCTACCGCTGCCCCAGAGGCGGACAGAAGCGGGCGCATCATCTCTGGCGCGGCGATTCAGCTCTGCCGTGATCTCATGCCCCGAGGCCCGGCCGATGGCGATAAGGGAGTCGATGATATCTTGGGGAATGGGGCCATGGACCTGTTCATCTTTCATGATGCCTTTCCAGTCGCCTTGAGATGCCAGCTTGGCCAGGTGGAACTTGCGGATCAGGGCCGGCAGGACGTGCGAGTTTTCCAGGTCGTAGTTGTCGCCAGGGCCGAACAGATTGGTGGGCATCACGCTCAGGAAGCGAGTCCCGTATTGCCGGTTGAAGGCTTCGCACAGCTCTATGCCGGCGATCTTGGCGATAGCATAGGGCTCATTGGTGGGCTCCAGGGGGCCGGTAAGAAGATATTCCTCCTTGAGGGGCTGAGGGGCAAGCTTTGGATAGATGCAGGAGCTTCCGAGAAAGATGAGGCCCCGGGCGTTGTGGCGCCATGCGCACTCAATGACGTTCTCCTGGATCTTGAGGTTGGTTAGGAGGAAATCCACCGGGTAGGTGGCGTTGGCATGGATGCCTCCTACCTTGGCAGCGGCAAGGAAAACGTAGTCGGGCTTTTCTGCGGCGAAAAAGGCCTCCACATCCGGGCCGTGCTCCAGATCAAGCTCGGCGTGGGTGCGGGTGAGGATGTTGTTGTAACCTCTTCGGCTCAGACAGCGAACGAGGGCCGAGCCTACAAGACCGCTATGTCCGGCAACATAGATGATTGGTTGGGGCATTTTGGGGGAAGCTCGTTTATCTGGTTGGTATCGTTTGTTTCGTTTGTCTGGTTTATCTCGTTATCTCGT
>JAOZOT010000843.1 GCA_029933115.1 Anaerolineae bacterium
TTGAGCACACCTATCCCTTCCCCCCATTATTCAGATCAACCCCTCCAGCAACTCCACAATCAGGCGACCGCCCGCCAGATCAACTTCCAAGACCACATCCTCTATAGCCGGGATTAAAACCTCTCCCCTCTCCCCTTGTACCACGTAGACGTCATTGGCTCCGGTGAAGAGAACCTCACTGACCCGGCCCAGATGCTCGCCCTCGGTGGTCCAGACATCCAGGCCAACGATTTGATAGACGTAATATTCATCCTCGCCCAGAGGCATGGCCTCCTCAATGGGTATCTGCACCAATTGCCCACGAAGCTTCTCCGCTGCATTGCGATCGTCGCAGCCTCCCAACTTGAGGAGAGCGTGGCCCTTGTGCAAGCGTGCCTTCTCCAGCACACAAGAGACTGCTTTCTCACCCAGGTACACTCTCTTGAGTCGGTTAAAACGCTCAGGGAAGTCAGTCTCAATCGCCACCTTGACCTCTCCCTTGACTCCCCAGGGTGCGACTATTTTGCCTATCACCAGAAAGCGAGGCTCAGCTCCATCTTTCCACATCTCACATCTCCTTGCTGGCTTGCTCCCCCCGGCTACCTGAGAGATATTCGACGACTAAAAAGGGGTGTGGAAGACACAACATCCCCACACCCCCTCACCAATCAGGCAAACGTCTAGCTTATTTCTAGTACAGCGCGCTTGCCCTTTCTCACAGCCGCCACCCGAAGCAGAGTGCGCATGGCGTTAGCTACTCGTCCGCCTTTACCAATCACACGCCCCATATCCTCCGGAGCGACGTGCAATTGATAGACGATCTGGCGTGATCTCACGATCTCCTCGACATAGACCTGCGAAGGGTCGTCAACCAAGGCTTTCGCTATGTATTCAATCAACTCCTTCATGGTCGCCCTCTTCTTCAATAGTTAACTCTGCAAACGCTTCTGCGGCCTCAGCTAGCTCAACCTCTTCGCCCTCCTCGGCGGGTTTCTCTTCTCCGGCCTCGGCCGCCTCCTTTTCAAGAGCCGCCTTTTGCTCCGCCATCCTTTTCTCAGCGGCCGCCTTCTCTTCAGCCAACTCCGCCAGCAGGGTCTCCATATCCTCACCGGCCTTCAGCCGGGCGAACTTGTCCATGATGCCCAGGTTCCGCAGCATCCTGGCCACAGGATCGCTG
>JAOZOT010000327.1 GCA_029933115.1 Anaerolineae bacterium
GTTGCGGTCTACTGACAGCGTGTCTGAAAAATGCTCGTAGTGGCGAAAAACGACTGAAGTCGTTACTACAAGCGCCGCCCTCTGAATTTTCAGACACGCTCTGAGACTCTACGGCTCCAACGCAATCTTGATTCGCTTGTTGATGCGGCCCTTGCTCTTGTAGTCGGTGATGCGGATGGGGCCTACCTCGCGGGTGTTGGCCACGTGGGTGCCGCCGTCGGCCTGCAGGTCGAGGCCCACGATCTCCACGGTGCGGACTTGCGTGATCTGAGGTGGCAGCAAGTTGATCTTGGTACGAATCAAGTCAGGAATCTGAAAAGCCTCCTCACGGGGCAAGATGGCGACTCTCACCTCACGGGCCGCCTCAACTTCGGCGTTGATCTTTTCCTCGATCTCTTGCACCAGGTCTTTGGTCATGTGCTCGAACTCAAAGTCCATGCGCCCTTCCAGGGCTCCCATATTGCCGCCGGTCACCGAAGCTTTATAGTCCCGCCAGATGACGCCACATAGGATGTGGAAAGCGGTGTGGGTACGCATCACCTGGTAGCGGTGCTCCCAGTCGAGCCTGCCTACCACCTTGGTACCAACCGGCGGCGGCTCACCTTCCACTTTGTGCCACACCGTGTCGCCTCGCTTCTTCAAGGCTACCACCGGATGCTCCACGCCGTTCCAGATGAGCACCCCCTTATCGGGCACCTGCCCGCCTCCGCCAGGGTAAAAGGCTGTGCGGTCCAGGGCCAGGCCCAACTCGCCCACTTCTGTCACCGTGGCCTCGAACTCTTTCAAGTAGCTATCGGTCTGGTACAATAACTCTGTCATGGCTCCCCCTCAATTCACTTGAAGCTGGCTCAAACTAAAAGCCCTCGTCCTAGGGACGAGAGCCAAAAGATGCTGTTGCTCCCGCGGTACCACCCTGATTAGCGTTACCGCTCACTTTGTGAGGTACAATCATACCTCCGTTGTGTTAACGACCAACGACGCCGGCCAAGTCTACTCTAGCCATCAGCTATTTCGGTTGGCAGCTCCGGAAGGATTTTCGGCGAGCTTCACGCATCCGGCTCACACCTTACCCGGACTCTCTGAGCGCTACCCCTCGCCTACTCGTTTCCATCAAAGCCTTTCGCCGATATGCCGTTATCAGCGCCGATAATATATCACAAAAGCGCGCCACTGTCAAACTCAACCAGGCCTGGCCAGCTTTCACACCACCCTCCTCGAACGCCCTTTAACTTGGTCTGTCATCAGGTCGTAGAGATAGAGCAGATTCGCCTCATGCAACTGCTGAACCAGGCCATTCAAAGGGATACGAGACTTGCCACACTCCTCGATGTCAATCTCCGCTACCGACTCGGGAGAGGCTCCGGCCTCCACCGCCTCTTTTACTTTCTCATAAATAGTTTCCAGGTAAAATATGCTGGTTTCGAGGACTTCTTCGATTTCGCCTCGCAAGATGACCTCACCATGCCCCTGCACAATGTTCTCCAGGCTCAATTGACCGGCGAGGCGCAAAGAGTCTATCATCGTCGCCCAATCACCCCCTACAATGTAAGGCACCGGCATCACCGCGTCACCGGCAAACAATATCTTGTCCTCCTCAATGTAGACTCCAATCGAATCGGTGGTATGACCAGGCAGCGAGATAAGCTTAATATTCCTGTTGCCCAGGTGCAAAATCGCCTCCTGATCGAAGGTAACAGAAGGCAGGCGCAACTGGACCTCGGCCAACTCAGGGGTTTCCGCCTTGGCTTCTTCGAGAACCCTTTTGCCGTTTCTGCTCAGGATCTCGCGACAACGCTGATGAGCGATCAAATCAGCTTCCTCGAACAAATAGCTACCGTTAGCGTGATCAGCGTGGCTATGCGTGTTGATCACATAGGAGATTGGGCCTTGTTCCCGCGCAAAAGCCAGAAGTTCTCTCGTCTCTTGAGGGAAAGGCAGAGTATCAACGACCACGACGCCTCCAGAAGTGACAATAACCCCGGCCGTCACCTGAGCATAAAGATCACTGGTGAAAACAAAGACTTCCTCAGAGATCCTCTCCCTCAACATAGCCACCTCCGTATTTCCTGCGAGGTACTTGTTTACCGTCTCTGGTTGGTGGTTGAAAGTGCGCTTCCGGCGCCGACTGTCCGCCTACGCGGACAGTGCCGCCTTGCCCGCGCTTGTGAGTTCTTGCTCCTTTCAGCATAGCACAAAGAAGGGCCGCTGTCAAGACCCAATTGCACCCCAGGTATACCTAAAACTGTCGGTGACTTTGAGCCAGATGACCCGGCAGTGACCCTCCCGCAGGGTTCGCCACCTGCGGGAGGGTCGCACCTCATCTTGGGGGAAAGCCCTGCACCAAAAAGCCACCAGTTTTACGCTGGTGGCTTCTCGCAAAAAGGGGTTCCCCCGCCGTGCCGTGTGCTTCTCAGATTTTGAACCCGCTCGCGCAGGTGGGAATCTACCTATCGGTTCAGCCTTACCCTTTCAGGCTACCGCATCCCCTCTAGAGCTCAACTCCCTTTCTATAGGTGTTGGCTCAAAACTGTAGCCGCATCACGGACACAGCAGGGTACTCGGCTATATACTAGCACAAAACTAGAAAAAAGGCAAATCTGCCGCTCGCGGCTCACTCGCTCTACCACCCCTCGTTCAGCGCGCCACCTACCATCAGCCATACCGCTATCAGCCATCAGCCAGCCTCAGATGCAGCTCGGCCAGTTGCTCCTCCGTCACCGGCGAGGGGGCTCCGGTCATCAGATCCACCGCACTCTGGGTTTTGGGAAAAGCAATCACCTCGCGGATGTTGGGCTCGTCGGCCAGGAGCATCACCAGCCGGTCAATGCCAGGGGCGATGCCCCCGTGAGGCGGTGCACCGTACCTAAAAGCTTCGAGCATGTATCCGAACTGGGCCTGAACCTGCTCCGGCGGCAACCCCAGGGCCCTGAACATCCTGTCTTGCAAATCACGTTGATGGATCCTGATGCTTCCCCCTCCAATTTCCCACCCGTTGCAGACAATGTCGTAAGCCTTGGCCCGAACTCTGCCTGGGTCGGTTTCCAGCAAGGGCCAATCCTCCTCAACAGCCGAGGTGAAGGGATGGTGCACGGCATTGTACCGTCCTTCTTCCTCATCCCACTCCAGCAGCGGGAAATCCAGGATCCAGGCGAAAGCCAGCACGCTATCATCCAACAGCCCCAGTCTTTGGCCCATCTCTCTCCGCAAGCTCCCCAGGGATTCTGCCACCACCTTGGGCTTGTCGGCTACGAAGAGAATGAGGTCACCTGTCTCTGCCTTTGTGCGGGTCACGATGCCCGCCAGTTCCCCCTCTGAGAGAAACTTGGCTATAGGTGATCTGGGGCCCTCGGCGCTCAGAGCCAGCCACACCAACCCTTTGGCCCCATACTGCTTGACAAAGTCGGCCAGTTCATCTATCTGCCGCCGAGTATAATCAGCGCAGCCGGAAACACAGATAGCCTTCACCTGACCACCACTGCCCACCACTTCACGGAAGACCCGAAACTCACACTCGGCCAATAGGTCGGTCAGGTCCACCAGCGGCATATCGAACCGCAGGTCTGGCTTGTCACTGCCGTAACGTTCCAGCGCTTCCTGATAGGAGAGGCGGGGAAAAGGTTTGCGCCAGAGGCGCTTATTGAGCCCCAGCCCGCCAGCACTTTCTGCGGCAGCCAACGTCTCAACGAGGGAGATGAAAAGCTCCTCCGTCAAACGCAGGACGTCCTCTTGTTCTACAAAAGACATCTCTATGTCCAGTTGGGTGAACTCTGGTTGACGGTCAGCTCGCAAGTCCTCGTCGCGGAAACAACGGGCGATTTGGAAATATTTTTCAAAACCGGCGACCATCAGCAATTGCTTGAGTTGCTGAGGCGATTGGGGCAAAGCGTAGAAACGGCCAGGGTTGACCCGGCTGGGCACCAGGTAATCCCGCGCCCCTTCGGGAGTGCTCTTGATCAAAATAGGAGTCTCGATCTCGACAAAGCCCCGCTCATCCAAGAAATCACGGATAAATTTGACTACCTTGTGGCGGAGGATGATATTCCTCTGCATACGCCGGCGGCGCAAATCGAGGTAGCGATATTTGAGACGCAGGGCCTCGTCAACCTCTTCTTCCTTGTTGATGTAGAAAGGCGGCGTCTCGGCCGGATTGAGTATCCGGGCTTGGGTGGCCAGTACCTCGATCTCGCCGGTGGCCATATTCGGGTTGTCCATACCCTCTGGCCGGCGGCGGACGGTGCCCCAGAGTTGGAGCACGTATTCTGTGCGGACCTGACCGGCCACAGCATGTGCCTCGGCCGAGGTTTCGGGGTTGAAGACGACCTGGGTGATTCCCTCTCGATCCCGCAAATCAACAAAGATCAAGCCCCCGTGATCGCGCCGGCGGTGCACCCACCCGGCCAAGGTCACCTCTTGCCCTTCGTGTTCGGCCCTCAGTTCGCCACAGGTATGAGTCTTGAGCATAAACTAACCTCTCCTCGCCGGTTTGAGCTTGCAGAGAGCCTTTCATAATTCGCGGGGGTTCACCCTC
>JAOZOT010000844.1 GCA_029933115.1 Anaerolineae bacterium
TGAGATTGCGTATCGAAGTGGGGGACAAGCCTGCTGCCCAAACGCTCCCACCGACCCGATGGCCGAAGTTACTTTCCGCCCCAACCTGACGGGATTTTCTGGTTTCATGTACTTCTGATGCAGAAACCACCAACTGCCTTCCGCCCCGTTAGCACCGACCAACCCCAAACTTTTGACATCCCGGTGGCTCCAGGTGGTACAACCTTGCCACCGGACAGGTGACTACCATTCCGGATTGGGGGCCACGTGACCTAGCTCCTGGTACGGTGCGGGCCGTCTTGCGAGAGTTGGGTATCTCACGGGAAGATTTTGGGCCCGTGGTTTGATCCACCTGCCAAGTAAGGGACCTTGTATCCGCTGCCCCACCCGCCGGTGCGAACGAAAAGCCCTCTCCTGCGAGAGGGCTTTTCCGGTATGAAGAGGTACCGATTTCAGCTAGCGCACGACTGCTGCGGCTACCGAGGCGGGCCGGAGTGCAACGCCTCAACAGCATCTATTTCGGCACCGCTCTCCGTACCGGGTTGCACATCCACGATGCGCACAAAGCGAGCGAAAGGCAGCCCCACCGTCGCCAGATCAAGTGGCGGGGGGTTCTCTCCACCGACAGGAAAGGCATGCCACTCATTGCCGTCGCTGCTGACCTCGACCAAAATCCGGTCATCTTGAGGCGGGTCTCCCACAATGCAGAAATCAGGCCCTGGCCGATCTATGATCGTGTTATCAATAAACTCCAGGGTGACAAGGCCGCTAGCGCCCAGACAGAGCCAACCTGTAAAGAAGCCAAAGGTCGGGTCGCCATCCGGCGGCCGCATGGCCGACCTCTTCAGATGACCCCAGCAAGTACGTCTATCGCTCAGCTTCCCACCGCCATCAACACTTGCTTGGCTTCCTCCGGCAGTTCCACAGGCACAAACATAGACGCCGGGTAGAGATAACCGTCAAGCTCTGATAGATCTTCATCTATGATGCGAAGCATGTTGTGCGCCTCAGCTTCTGGATCCGGCAGTCTACGGTACACTTTACCGACAATCAGGCTTGCCGGATTGCTCCCATTGTTGATGCAGATGACAAATTCGCTCATCGTATCACCCTCTTGATCTTGAAATCCTTACGGCCTATGCCGTGTGCTTCATACCAATGTATCTCGGCCTCAC
>JAOZOT010000328.1:0-3050 GCA_029933115.1 Anaerolineae bacterium
TGTCAGAAGGACAAGTGAGCGACCGACATGGACGTTGAGCTTATTGCCGTCACCAAATATCTGCGGGGCAATGGGACACCGGAGGAGCTTCTGGAGCACGCTGGAAGGGTGTGTTATCGCAGCGAGAGCCGAGGCGAGCCGGGAAAGTTCTTGCAAGCGCGTATCCGCGAGGGACACGAGTCTATCATCGAACACGCCAGTCTGACTTTCGAGATCGGCGGCGTTTCACGTGCCTGCACCCACCAGTTGGTGCGACACCGCATTGCCAGCTACAGCCAGGAGTCGCAAAGGTGGGTTGACCTCTCCGATCCCGAGCTCGTGATGCCGCCCGGCATCGCTCAGAACCCAGAAGCGGTGAGGATATGGGATGATCTCACCGGGCAGATGAAGAGAGCATATCGAGACTTGCGGAAATTAGGGATCAGGAAAGAAGATAGCAGGTTCTTATTGCCCGGCGCCACTGCTACCCGCATTGTGGTGACCATGAATTTTCGAGAACTCCGACATTTCTTCAAGGTACGTTGCGACCGCGCTGCCCAGTGGGAGATTCGGGCTCTGGCCAAAGAGATGCTGAAACTGGCCTATCAGGTCGCGCCCTCTGTGTTTGAGGATCTCTACGCCAAATTCATCGAAGAGGGTAGCGCCGATGCCTGAGCGCCTGGGGCTCGACGACTATTTCATGGAAATAGCTCACATGGTGGCCAGACGCTCCACCTGTTTGCACCGGCAGGTAGGAGCGGTCCTCGTCCAGGGCAAGCAGATCGTCTCCACCGGCTACAACGGCGCTCCCAGTGGGCGCCCTCACTGCCTGGACATCGGCTGTGCCCGCCAAGGGGTGCCCTCGGGCCAGCGCTCCGAGCTGTGCCGGGGGGCTCACGCCGAACAGAACGCCATCAACTTTGCTGCTCGCTACGGCATCAGCATCGAGGGAGCCACCCTTTACACCACCCATTACCCCTGCTCCTGGTGTGCCAAATCCATCATCAACGCCGGTATCACCCAGGTGATCTACGACGAGGACTATCCCGACCCCCTGGCCAAAGAGATCTTGTCTGCCATCCAGGTCCGGCAGGTAGGAAACAAGCGTAAGCCCGCATGTAAACGCGGGTAGGTTTAAGTGGGACACGATTAAATGCAGAGCCACCCAACTCGCGGAATTTGAGGAAATGCTATGGCCAAGAAGACGCTGACCAATGGGGAGGTCGCTCAGATACTGCGCACTATTGCCGATTATCTGGAGATAAAGGGCGAGATCATCTACAAGGCCCTGGCCTACCGTCGAGCGGCGGACAACATCCTCAACCTGGGTCGAGACATCAACGAGATCTGGCGCGAAGGCAAGCTGCGGGACATCCCCGGTGTGGGCGAGGCCTTGTCCAAAAAGTTGGACGAGCTATTGAGCACGGGGCGCCTGGGCTATTACGAGCAATTGCAGGAGGAGATTCCGCCGGGCGTGGTCGAATTGCTGGCCATCCCCGACGTTGGGCCCAAGACAGCCAAGCTCCTCTGGGAGCGGCTGGGCATCGCCAGCGTGGCTGAGGCGGAGCGAGCGGCCCGCCAGGGGCAACTGAGGCAACTCCCCGGCCTCGGCGCCAAGTCCGAGGCCAAGATACTGGCCGGCATTCAAGCTCTGCATCGGCGCAGCGACCGCATCCCCTTGGGCACGGCCTGGCCGGTGGCTCAGGAGATCCTGATGGACCTGGAGAGCGGTTGCCCTGCGGTGCAGCGGGCCACGGCCGCAGGCAGCCTGCGGCGCATGAAGGCCACCATCGGCGACATTGACCTGCTGGTGGCTTCCACAGAGCCAGAAGTCGTCATGGAGTTCTTCGTGAACCTGCCCCAGGTGGGGGAAATCAGCCTGCGAGGCCCAACCAAGACCAGCGTGATCTTGCACAATGGCCTTCAGGTAGACCTGCGCGTTCTCCCGCCGGAGCGTTACGGCTCGCTTCTCCAGTATTTCACCGGCAGCAAGGCACACAACGTAGCCCTGCGGGGTCTGGCCCAGAGCCAGGGCCTCAGCCTGAGCGAGTACGGCTTTAAGCGGGGGCAGGAGGAAATCATCTGCGCCGAGGAAGAGGAGGTCTACGGAACCCTGGGCCTGCCCTGGATTCCGCCGGAATTGCGTGAGGACCGGGGCGAGATCGAGGCGGCCCAAGACGGCGCTTTGCCAGAATTGATCGAACTGGCCGATATTCAAGGCGACCTCCACATCCACACCGATTGGAGCGACGGAGCAGTCAGCCTGGCTCAGATGGCCGAGGCCGCCCGGGCGCGAGGTTACCGTTACGCCGTCATCAGCGATCACAGCCGCAGCTTGGGCGTGGCCAGAGGGCTGACGGCCGAGCGGTTGCGCCAGCAGCGGGCCGAGATCGAGCGCCTGAACGAGGGATTCAACGACTTTCGCCTGTTGCAGGGAGCCGAAGTGGAAATCAAAGCTGACGGCAGCCTCGACTTCCCCGACGAGGTGTTGGCTGAATTAGACGTGGTGGTAGCCTCGCTCCATTCGGGCCTGCGCCAGGAGCGGGAGCGTATCACCGCTCGCCTGATCTCGGCCATGCGCAACCCGCACGTGGACATCATTGGCCATCCCTTGGGGCGTATCATCGGCCAGCGGGAGGAGAGCGCCATAGACATTGACGCGGTACTGGAAGTGGCGGCAGAGACAGGCACCATACTGGAGGTCAACGCCACCCCTGCCCGCCTCGACCTGGACGATGTGCACATCCGCCGTGCTATCGGAATGGGAGTCAAGCTGGCCATCAACAGTGACGCCCACAACGTGGGAGGGCTGGCCGTCATGGCCTATGGTGTAGCTACGGCCCGGCGTGGCTGGGCCAAGGCCGGGGACGTGGTGAATACTCTGCCTCTGGACGAACTGCTGAAGCTGGTAGGCAAGCAATAGCCAGGTGCGACGCATTTTGACCTTGGGGAGGTAATACTGTGGCTGACGACTTTGACGAGTTCTGGGACGGGGAAGAGGAAGGGTATTTTGAAGGGGACCGCTTTCCCCGCGTGTGGTTGCTGGCCATGGGGGTTTTGTCTGTGATTCT
>JAOZOT010000328.1:3150-4519 GCA_029933115.1 Anaerolineae bacterium
ACCGAAGGGCCCGCCCTGAGCCCAGTCGAAGGGCCTGCCCTCCCTTCTTCTACCTCCGTTCCACTGCCAGAGACGGAGACCACGCCTACTGCGGTGATGCCCCAGGACACACCTATCTCACCTCTTTCCACCCCCGCGCCTGTGCCCACCGTGCCGACAGAGATTGCCATTGGCGTTTACGTCCGGGTCAGTGGCACCGGCGGCAGCGACCTCAGCTTCCGTGCCGGCCCCAGCACCAACTACGTTCGCCTCAAGATCGTAGCCGAAGGTTCCGTCCTCAAAGTGCTGGATGGCCCCGTAGAGGCCGACGGCTACCTCTGGTGGAAGTTGCAGGACGTTTCCGATGGGATGGTTGGCTGGGCAGTGGCCGATTACCTGGAGCCGACGGTGCCATAGTCGGTGCTCAGAGAACTGCGAGGATTTCCAGTAACTCCCGTGCTGTGATGATCCGCACATCGCCAACCCGCTCCAACGTCAGCAAGTCTTGATCGCCGCTGACCAGAAAGTCGGCCCGCCCAGCTATGGCACAGGCAATGAACTTGTCATCGTCTGGGTCACGGCTGATGGCCGGAATCTCGTCAGGTAGGTCCTGCATCTCTGCCAGTTGAGCTATCAGGGCCACGAAGCGACGACGGGTATCTTCGTCGTAGAACTGGTGCAGGCGCGGATAGGAGAGCGCTCGATCTAGTTCGGCCAATAGCTCTGGTGACGAGAGCATCACGAAATCCCCTCGCGCCAAGTGGTGATCAATGATGGTCGCCATCGGATCGTGGTGGCTGATTAGATAGGTGATTAGAAGGTTGGTGTCAATGACCACACGCATCCGAGAAGCCTAACTCTCCCGCGCAGCAGCGATGGCCTCATCTACCAATGCGGGGACATCCTCATCCGCCATCGCTTGGGCACGCCGACTTACCTCAGCGGCAATTTGTTGTAGTTCACCTACCAGAGCTCGACGGAGGGCCTCTGCCTTCTCCAGTTCCTTGTAAGTGAGATAATCGGAGTAACTGATGATCACCGCTTGAGGCGTGTTGTAACTCTCAACAATGACCTCCTCGCCGTCCACCCGCACCCAATCGAGTACCTGGCGGGTACGACGGCGCAAATCTGTGGCCTTGATCGCTCTCGGCATATTTTCACCTCCAGTTCGGGAAATGGCACAAGTTTAGCCATATTCTGACACAATTATAGCATATCCACAAGGCAAGAGCAAAAACGCCGGGAGCAGTAATTGCATCGAGGGAGAGAGCAAGGAGGCGAATTTGCCAAAACATTCCTGCTATGCTAGAATATGTTGCCCTACCCTAACAGGGCAAGTCCGCATGTAAACGTGGGCAAGTGATCGAGTGGGACATGCTCCCACACAGAA
>JAOZOT010000329.1:0-1958 GCA_029933115.1 Anaerolineae bacterium
AGGTTTGGCCCCATGGAATAGCGAAACCCATCATAACAAGGAGAACAAGATGCGTACGAATCTATATTGGGAGGCATTTGCTGAAGCTACTATCACTCGTCTGATGCGGCCCGAGCCAGGAGATCCTCTTTTGATCATAACCAACACCGCCAGCGACATCAGTCTGGCTGAGGCATGTCTGGCGGCGGCGATACGGGCTGGAGCTGATGCCCAACTGGTCATCAAGCCTCGTCGTGCACCGGGTACCGCCAGCAACCTGGGGCCCATTCTCTCCGACGCCATTCGCGCCAGCAGGCTGATCCTCGACTTGTGCGATGAGATTGATGCCGACCCGGCAACTATCGAGGCTCGCCGCCAGGGCACACGTTTGCTCGTCACCAAAGTAGAGGGTGTTGAAGACTACGTTATTCGCGCCCTTCTGGATGTTGACTATGAAGCGATGATACGCAATGCTGAGTTAGTGGCCAAGCTATGGGATCAGACCAAGCATTGTCGCGTCACATCCCCGCAGGGGACCGACGTGAGCTTCGACCTGATGCCGCGAAAGAGCATCATCGGCGACGGAGCTCTCTCCGAGGACGGGGAGGTTGACTTTTTCCCCGGCGCTCAGGTGAGCATCGCTCCTGTGGAAGAGACTATCAACGGAACCATCGTGGTGGATGCCAGCGACAGCGTGCAGGGAATCGTTCATACCCCCTACTCTCTCACAATTAGAAACGGCGTCATCACCGCCATCGAGGGTGGCAAAGAAGCTAACGTCATGAAAAAATGGCTTGAGAGCCGCAACGATGAGAAGATCTACAGGCTGTGCCATTTCACCGTTGGCTTGAATCCCCAGGCCGGCATCTCAGGCAACATGATCGAAGATGAGCGGATGCTGGGTGCTGTGGACTTCGGATTCGGCTATCAGGACCCCGACTTCGGAGGCACCGTAGGGCTGAGTCCCTATCACATGGACGTCATGCTGGCCACACCGACGATCTATCTCGATGGCAAGGAAATGAGCGGGGACGGTAGGCTGAATCCCGAGATGGGGTTCGAGGAAATGTAGTTTTTTACAAGTTGAGGGCCATTTGCTCTGATCGCCGAAGGTCTCCTGACCGAGGCGAATAGGGCTCGGCGGGGCAACTTCGCCCACCGTGAGGCAGTGTAGGAGGAAAAAAGACTTGTTGGAGATCATCAAACCCCGACGGAGCATTAGACACTTTTTACGGAAACCGGTTCCCCCGGAGGTTCTCTCTTCTCTGCTGGAAGCGATTCAGTGGGCGCCCAGCGGGGGCAATAGGCAGCCCTGGTTGGTAGTGGTCGTTCAAAAGCCGACCAACATCGAGAAAATCAAGATGTTCGCGCCCGGCCTGTCGGGTGACCCCACTGCCCTGCTTGTCTTGTGCAGCGACAGGTCAGCCAAGGGCAGCACTTTCATCATGGATATCTCCATGGCTGCACAAAACGTGCTGCTGGTTGCGACCGAGAATGGCCTGGGATCCTGTGTCATTCGTTCATTCAACCAGGCCGCTATCCAGTCGCTGCTGCAACTGCCATCGCATGTGATGCCCGAACTGCTCATCTCGCTGGGTTATCCTGCTGGATCGGTCGAACCTCCGAAGCGACGGGCGATCGAGGAGTTTGTACACTGGGAAAGATACGGAGGGCATCCGGATGAGTAACACCCAGATGGAATCGGGGATAATAAAGCTCGTATGTTTCATGGCTGTCAGCGCAAGAGGATTGATGGATGAGCCCCAGATCTACGGCCCGATGAGGCTTATGGAAGCGACACAACGCCTGATCGCCCTGGCCGAAGATTGCGGCATCCATCACGAGTTGCTGGCGGAAGTGGCGAAACGGATAAAAGAATTTCCCCTTGACGCCCTGCCTGAGGGTAAGGAGGAGTTCATCGGATTCATGGACGACCTCATCGCCCTTCTCGCCGCCTGGGTGGGACAGTCCTACTCCAC
>JAOZOT010000329.1:2058-4511 GCA_029933115.1 Anaerolineae bacterium
GGCCCTGGGCGCAGAGGCCATTGCCATTCCTACCGATCTCAGCGACCCCAACCAAGTCGCACATCTGGCCAAGAAAACCCTCGATACCTTCGGCACGGTTGATGTGATCATCAACAACGCTGGCTGGTGTCCTCCTCTGCGCCTGGTTCAGGACACAACCATCGAGGACTGGGATTTCGCGATGAATGTGAACGCCCGTGGGCCGTTTCTACTGATAAAAGCACTGCTTCCCACCATGCTGGCCAAACGAAGCGGTTATGTAATCAATATCTCGAGCGAGGTCGCCAGAGGTGGATGTGCAACCGCGAGCGCCTACAGCGCGTCCAAGGCTGCTTTGCTTGCCTTAGGAGAGAGCCTTCTGGACGAAGTAGCTCCATTTGGCATCCGGGTGACCAACGTGCTGCCCGGAACCATGAACACTGGTATGCGTTGGGATGATAACCCGGACTTCCCTCGTGAGACCGTTATGGAGCCAGATGATCTGGCCCAGGTGGTGGTTGATTTGCTGAAGCTGAACGACTATGTCTTGGTCAGGGAGATACCAGTGCGCCCGATTCAGGGCGACGAGTAGAGGGTGATGCAGACCATGCGACGTGTGCTGATAACCGGAGCCAACAGGGGTTTGGGCCTTGAGTTCGTCCGCCAATGTCTGGCCCGGGGAGACCGTGTCTTCGCTGGGTGCCGTAACCCCGCCAAAGCCACGGCTCTGCAGGCCCTGTCTGCCGATCATCCTGGACAGCTCACCATTCCACCCCTCGATGTGACCGACGAGGAAACCATTGCTGCCTGCGTAGAGGCCATGCGTTCCCAGGTGGACGGCCTGGACTTGCTGGTCAACAATGCTGGGATCTACCCACGCGGAGAGACGCCCACTACTCTCAACGCCGATACGATGCTCCGAGCGTTCCACGTCAACGCTGTTGGGCCGATGATCGTGGCCAAGCACTGCCTCGATCTACTGAGAGCAGGAGACCACCCCAAGATCGTCAACATCTCCTCAAAGATGGGATCACTGTGGTGGAAGGAGCGCGAGGGTGGCGGAGACTACAGCTACTGCAGCAGCAAAGCCGCCCTCAACATGCTCACCCGTACCCTGGCCTTCGACCTCCGCTCGGATGGCATTATCGTGGTGGCCTTGAATCCTGGCTGGGTTCAGACCGACATGGGGGGGAGCAATGCAGACCTCACCCCCGCCGAATCGGTGTGCGGCATGCTCGAAGTTATTGAGCGACTGACTGAATCTGACAGCAGCAAATTCTTCACCTGGGAAGGCAAGGAGCATCCCTGGTAAGGAGGGAAACCGTGAATCGAATACATGTGAAATGTGGCTTGGACGGAGCAATGCGTATCCTGCCCGACCCCTATGTCCCTGGCATGGAGGTGAGCGACGATGACTGGGGAGCAGCTATCTCAGTCGGGAAGGTGCTATTGGGACTTGAGTTGGAGAATGTGCAGCAGGAACCAGAGGGCCAGGCGGTGTTGGAGCGGACACGTGCCTGGCTGGTGGCCCTGCTGCAGACCGGAGCCCTGAACCGCCGTGAGCGAGTCGAGGCAGGAAATGTCTTGGGAAGATTGGGAGATCCACGATTTAACCCAGATGCCTGGTATCTGCTTGACGAGCCGCTTTTGGGTTTCGTGGAGATACCGGAGGGGCCATTCGTGATGGGAGAGCTCGAGGAAGAACATCAGGTCACGCTGCCGACGTACTACATCGCCCGCTACCCGACAACGGTGGCCCAGTTCAAAGCCTTCGTGGAGGAGACCGGCTACCAGCCGGGGGCCCCTCAGTGCCTGGAGGGGCTGAGCAACCACCCCGTGGTGTGGGTAAGCTGGTATGAAGCCATGGACTACTGTCGGTGGCTGGGAGACAAGTTACAAAAAATGGCCGGCGAGCGGCTGGCAGAGGACGCTTTGGGAGAGACAGAACAGCGGTTCTGGGAAGGGTTGCGGGATGGGACATTAGTGATAACACTGCCCTCGGAGGCGGAGTGGGAGAAGGCAGCGCGGGGACCGGAGGGCCGCCGTTATCCCTGGGGCCGCCAGAGGCCGGATCTGGACCGGGCGAACTATGGGGCACATTTTGGGGAGCCGGCGATTGGGACCACGACTGCGGTGGGATGCTTCCCCCGCGGCGCGACCCCGGAGGGCATAGAGGACATGGCCGGAAACGTGTGGGAGCTGACCCGAACCCTGCTTGGAAGGGATCCCTTCGAGCGAAAGGAATCCTGGATCCGCTCGTTCGTTCCCCGGTGGTGGACGCGGAGTTTGCGGGGGGAGAGGTGGTTGGGGCCGGAGTTTGGGTATCCCTACGATCCGCACGATGGACGGGAGAACCTGGAGGCTGGGCCGGAATGGGACAGAGCGGTGCGTGGGGGCTCGTGGACCGTTGATGCCAGACGCCTTCGCTGCGCCTTCCGCGACGGGCTTCCCCCAACCAGCCGCCACAGCGCCGA
>JAOZOT010000038.1 GCA_029933115.1 Anaerolineae bacterium
CTGCAAGACCTCATCCATGACCTGCTGGAGTCGTCCATCATTGACGCTGGCTTATTGAGGCTCGAGCCCCAGCCGGTAAGGCTGCCGCGTCTGGCCCGGAGTGTGATCGATGACATCGCCAACCGTGCCCAGAAACACCGCTTCCTGGTTGACTTCCCGAGCCGTTTCCCCATCGTGGACGCCGATCCTCAGCGCATTACGCAAGTGCTGCGCAACCTGTTGGACAATGCGGTCAAGTACTCACCACAAGGGGGGTTGGTCGTTGTGCGAGGTGAGGTGCGCGAGGATGAGGTTGTCCTCAGCGTGGCCGACCAAGGGGTGGGCATCGCTCCTGAGCACCTGAATCGGCTGTTTGAAAAGTTCTTCCGGGTCGAATCGGGCTTGGGCCGCCACGTCGTCGGTTCGGGGCTGGGGCTGCCCATCGCCCAGACCATCGTAGAGAGCCATGGAGGTCGTATCTGGGCGGAGAGCCAGTTGGGGCAAGGCACTACTCTTTACTTCACGCTCCCTCTGAGGAGTCTGAGCCAGGAGCCAGAAGAGCAGGCAGAAGGAGAGGCAGAATGAGTGAGAAGATCCTGGTCGTGGACGACGAGCCACGGGTGGTGCGGCTGGTCAGTACAGTGCTAGAAGCAGTGGGCTATCAGGTGATCGCTGCTGCTAGCGGAGAGCCGGCCATCGAGATGGTGGCTTTGGAGCAGCCCGACCTGGTGTTGCTCGACATCCTGCTCCCCCGTAGCCCGGATGGTTACGAGGTATGCCGCCGCATCCGAGAGTTCTCCGAGGTGCCGGTGATCATGCTTACTGCCAAGGCCCAGGAGAGCGATGTAGTGCACGGCTTTGACGTGGGAGCCGACGACTATTTGACCAAGCCTTTCAGCGCCAAGGAACTGGTGGCCCGGGTGAAGGCGGTCTTGCGGCGCACCCAACGACCTGAAGAGGCGGTCACGGCCACATTGACTTGCGGCGAACTGGAGATCAATTTCGCCCGACGCGCCGTCAAGGTGCGCGGCGAGAGGGTATCGCTAACCCGCACTGAGTACGCGCTGCTGCGCCAATTGGCCCTCAACGCCAACCGGGTCATGTTGCACCAGGACCTGCTGACGACAGTATGGGGGCCAGAGTATCGGGATGACATTGACTACCTGCGGGCCTACATCCGCTACCTGCGACGCAAACTGGAAGCGGAGCCATCGAATCCCCGCTATATCGTGACCTTACCGGGGATCGGCTATATGCTGGCCTGCCCCGAAGGAGAGGAGGCAGCAGATTAGTTCTCAGTCCAGACCTCCGAGGTTTCCGAAACCTCGGAGAGCTTTTTGTTGACGGCGGCCTCGCTGATGCGAGAGCCGCCTTTTTTTTCATGGTTTTTTCATTTTTACCTATCCTCTTTCTATGAGTTTTTCATGGTTTTTGTGATATACTGCACAATGCAGGGTGGTGTGATACCTGACGCCGCCTGCTTGACTCTTTTAAGACCCTAGTGAGGTATCAGCAACAGGAGGCAAAATGAATCCCAATGGGACCTTTCTCGTGAACGAGATTGAAGACATTGTCCTGAACGGTTATCAAAATAGCATGAACGGCTCGTTGATATCGATCCTGGAAGATATTCAGGATCGTTATCATTTTCTGCCCAAGGACGCCTTGATCCTGGTCAGTGAGAGGCTTGGCATCCCCCTGAGCCAGACCTACAGTATCGCCACTTTCTACAACGCCTTCAGCCTGGTTCCAAAAGGCAAGCATCTGGTGAGCGTCTGCCTGGGCACCGCGTGCCACGTTAGGGGCGGGGGCGCCATATTGGACAAGATCAGGCGCGAGCTCGATTTGGATTCGAGGGAGACGACAGAGGACTTTCAGTTCACAGTGGAGGAGGTCCGCTGTCTGGGGTGCTGCAGCTTGTCGCCAGTGGTACGAGTTGATAACGATACCTATGCTCACATGACGCAGGCACGGGTGCCCGGGATACTCAAGAAATATCAGCGTGAAAAAGAGGCTTTGGACGAATGAGAATAAAGACCCTGGAGGACTTGGAAAAGGCCAGGGAGATAGGCACCAGATCCCTCTACCCATCGAAGACGAAAATCATGGTGGGCATGGCAACCTGCGGCCTGGCGGCCGGGGCCCAACAAGTCTACGATGCGTTGCTAGACGAGATTGACAAAAGGGAGTTAGATGTATCCCTCGGTCAAGTCGGATGCATAGGGTGGTGTTGCCGCGAACCGCTAGTGGATGTCCTGGTCCCTGGAAAGCCGCGCATAACCTACGGAGAAATGACTGCCCAAAAGGTGCCGGAAGTTTTGGAGGCGCTAGCCCGAGATGAGATCGCCAAGGAGCTGGCCATAGGAAGACTCGACGGAGACGAAAATCTTATCGAAGGCACAAGGCGGAGTTATCTCGCCGGTGGGACTGGAACAACGAACACAATCCCCTTGTACAAAGAGTTGGATCTGTTCAAGAACCAGTTGAGGATCGTCCTGCGGAACTGTGGTTTCATTGATCCCAAGAGCATTGACGAGTATATCGCCAGAGGCGGATATCTGGCGTTATACAACGCCCTAACCAGTTTGTCCCCCGAGGAAGTCATAGACGAGGTCGCCAAATCGGGGCTGAGGGGCAGGGGAGGCGCGGGCTTCCCAACAGGGCTCAAATGGAAACTCACCCGACAGGCCCAAGGCGATGTCAAATACGTCATCTGCAACGCTGACGAGGGAGACCCGGGCGCTTACATGGATAGAAGCGTCCTCGAAGGAGATCCGCACAGCGTCATAGAAGGGATGATCATCGGCGCCTACGCCATCGGCGCTACCGAGGGGTACATCTACGTTCGCGCCGAGTATCCCTTGGCCGTTGAGATACTCACCACCGCCATCCAGCAAGCTGAAGAGTATGGCTTCTTGGGTGAGAATATCTTTGGCTCGGGGATGGATTTCCGGATCCATATCAGCAAGGGTGCTGGTGCTTTTGTCTGCGGGGAAGAGACCGCACTGATGGCCTCCATTGAAGGTCGAACTGGTGAGCCCAGGCCCAGACCGCCCTTCCCTTCCCAGAGTGGGCTCTGGGGCAAGCCGACCAACATCAACAACGTGGAAACGTGGGCCAATGTACCGGTGATCATCGCCAGAGGAGGCGATTGGTACCATCAGTTCGGCACTGAGCGGAGCGGAGGGACGAAAATCTTCTCGGTGGTGGGCAATATCAATAACACTGGCCTGGTAGAAGTGCCCATTGGGACCTCGTTGGGCAATATTGTCTTTGACATCGGTGGCGGCATCCCCAAAGGTAAAAAGTTCAAGGCTGCGCAGTTAGGTGGCCCCTCGGGTGGCTGCATCCCTAAGGAACACCTCAATGTCCCCATTGACTACACCACACTGCAGGAATTGGGGGCAATCATGGGCTCCGGCGGTATGGTGATCTGCGATGATGATACCTGCATGGTAGAGCTGGCTCGTTTCTTTTTGAATTTTGTGCAGGAGGAATCGTGCGGTAAGTGCGTCCCCTGCCGTGTGGGCACCAAGGTCATGTTGGAAGTGTTAACTCGCATCACGGAGGGCCAAGGGCAGGAAGGCGACATTGAATATCTGATAGAGTTGGGCGAGGAGATCAAGCGCTCCTCGCTGTGCGGCCTGGGCCAGACCGCGCCCAACCCGGTGCTGTCCACTATCCGCTACTTCCGCGACGAGTATGAGGCGCACATCAGGGACAAACGCTGTCCGGCCGGGGTGTGTCAGGACTTGGTCTACGCCCCTTGTCAGAACGAGTGTCCAGCCGGACAGAATGTACCAGCCTATGTATCCTTCATCGGCGAGGGACGCTTCGAGGAGGCCCTGGAGGTGATCCTGGATCGTAACCCCTTCCCTTCAGTCTGCGGGCGGGTGTGCGATCATCCCTGCGAGGCCAAGTGCCGTCGCAGCCAGATTGATGATCCAGTGGCTATCCGCGAACTCGAGCGCTTCGCGGCCGACTATATGGCGGCTGAGGGCATACCGTCTGCAATCTATGACAGACTGCGAGCGGAGACAGATGGCCAGAAACCCAAGGTGGCCATTGTCGGCGCAGGCCCAGCGGGGTTGAGCTGCGCTTACTTCCTGGCGCGCCTCGGCTACCGGCCTACGGTGTTCGAGAAGCTGCCGGTGGCTGGTGGCATGCTAGCCGTAGGCATACCCGAATATCGGCTGCCCAAGGATGTGTTAAATCGGGAGGTCGAATTCATTGAAAAGATGGGCGTGGAGATAAGAACAGGGGTCTCCGTCGGTGAGGACGTCACCATACCAGAGTTGTACCAGCGAGGTCACGAGGCCATCTTTATTGGCGTGGGAGCGCATCGCGGCCGTAAGCTGAACATCCCTGGTGAGAACTTGGACGGCGTGGTGGACGCCGTTGACTTTCTGCGCGCGGTCGCGCTCAGTGGCCATCGCATGTGGGTAGGACATCGAGTGGCAGTGGTGGGCGGTGGCAATGCCGCCATTGACGTTGCCCGGACGGCGCTGCGCCTGGGCGCTGACGAGGTCACCATCGTCTACCGCCGCACGAGGAACGAGATGCCCGCCCAACGCTCAGAGATTGAGGACGCAGTAGCAGAGGGAATAAAGCTTGAGTTGCTGGTCACGCCCGCCCAGGTGATCTCTCAAAACGGTGCCATTAAAGGGTTGGAATGTCTGCGCATGCGTCTGGGAGAATTCGATCGCAGCGGTCGGCGGCGGCCTGAGCCTGTGGAGGACTCTCGATTCCGCCTGGACGTGGACATGGTCATCTCTGCCATAGGCCAGATCCCAGACACCACCCCCCTGTTGAACGGTCTGGGCCTGGAACTGGATCGCGATGGCACAATCAAAGTGGATAAGGACGGTCGTACCACTGTCCCTTATATCTTTGCTGGCGGCGATGCGGTCACAGGCCCGGCGACGGTGATCCAGGCCATCGCTGCGGGTGAGCGGGCGGCAGTAGCTATTGACCAATACCTTTCCAAGAATAACAGCAAGGTCTACCTCTGGCGAGAGACAAAATCGCCAGACACCCCTTTCGATCCCGAAGCTGAGCCGGTGCCGTATGGCCGTCTCGAAACGACCAAGCTGGCCCCCGATGAGCGACAAAGTGGCTTCGCTGAAGTAGAAGAAGTATGCACCAGGAAAGCGGCGGTCCAGGAGGCACTGCGTTGCCTGCGCTGTGACTATCGCGAGGAACAAGCCGCCGAGGTTCCGGCTGAGACCGGCGTACTGGCCCTGGCCGAGGCTTAGAGCCTATCCGAAAAGTGTTCGCAGTGGCGGTTTTTACCACTGTTGCGGTACAGGAGCCGCTTTGGGAACGACTGAAGTCGTTACTACGGTTTGATGGTAAATGGAGGTTAAAGCGGTGATCAACATCACCATTGACGGTCGCAAACTGCAGGTCCCCGAGGGTCTGACCATATTGGAAGCGGCACGGGAGAACGGCATTGAGATCCCCACCCTTTGTTACCATGAAGCACTGGAGCCCTATGCTGCCTGTCGGCTGTGCGTGGTAGAACTGGAGAGAGAACCGAAATCCCAACTGGTGGCTTCTTGTGTCTATCCCTGTGAGGAGGGAGCAGTAGTACATACGGATTCGGAGATGGTCCGCCGTTCGCGCCGCACCACAGTGGAGTTACTGATGGCCTCGTCGGCGCACATCCCGCTGATCCAGGAGTTGGCAGCTCAGATGGGAATTGCTGAGCCCCGGGTGCGGCTGGAGTCCAACGACTGCATCCTGTGCGGTCTGTGCGTCAGAGCCTGCAAGGAAATAGTGGGGGTCAGTGCCATCAGCCTGGTGAACCGGGGCGTTGACAAGAAGGTCAAGCCACCCTTCGAGATCGCTTCCAGAGATTGTATCGGCTGCAGCACCTGTGTCTTCGTTTGCCCCACGGGGGCCATCAAGCTGGAGGACATCGGAGAGCCCAAGCTGGTGCACCATTGGGCTTCGGACTTTCAGGTTGTGCAATGCCGTATCTGCGGTGATCATTACTTGAGCCCCGAGCCTATCACCGACTACGAAAGGCTCTTTGCCGAAGGAGCCTAGAACCTTCAAGGTTAAGGCCCTGTCATTCTGAGGAGCGAAGCGACGAAGAATCTCGTTTTTGGTGAACAAGCGTTTTTCTATGAAAAGAACGAGATTCTTCGCCTCCGCTACGCTCCGGCTCAGAATGACAACACATCAATTTAAGGTTGACAAAATACGAGGTCAGGAGCACATAAGTGGAGACTGAAGTCAAGATAGGCGTTTTTGTCTGCGATTGCGGGACAGAAATCGCCGATTTCTTAGATACCGAGGCGCTGGTAGACAGGGCAAAGGATTTGCCTCATGTAACCCTGGTACAACGCGGATTGTACAACTGCTCCAGAGAGGGGCGGAAGAGGATCAAGCAAGCCATCTCTGAGCAAGGCCTGAATCGGATTGTGGTGGCTGGGTGCACGCCGCGTACCCATGAGCCGCTTTTCAGGGCCGTCTGCGAGGAGGCAGGCTTGAACGGCTCCCTCTTTGAGATGGCCAACATCCGTGAGCAGTGCGCCTGGGTCCACGCCGATGAGCAGGAGAGGGCCACGGCAAAAGCCCTGGATCTGATACGCATGGCCGTCGCCAAGGTAGCCCTTTCGGAGGTGGGGGATAATGTGGAAGCTGAGGTGACACCGGCTGCCCTGGTGATTGGGGCAGGGATAGCGGGCCTGACCGCCGCCCTCACTTTGGCCAACGGTGGATTCCCCGTCAAATTGGTCGAGCGGGAGCAGGAACTGGGCGGGCTGGTGCGAAAGCTACACACCCTCTACCCTACCATGCAGCGGGCCGAGGAATTCATCTCAGAGAGGATCCAGGCTGTCCAAAGCAATCCCAACATCGAGGTTCTGACTCAAGCCCGGATTCTCGATGTCAACGGTTCGGCTGGCAACTACCACGTCACTGTCGGCAGCAATGGTCACGAGGCGACCTTCGATGTGGGGGCGATCATCGTGGCTACCGGAGCCCAGCCCTCGCATCCTGATGGCCTTTTCAGATACGATGGGCGGAAAGTGATCACTCAGTTTGAACTGGAGGGCAAGCTGAAAGCAGGGCCTGTCAACGCCCAGAACATCGTGATGATCCACGGTGCTGGACGGGAGGAAGAGGGGCCTTATTGTTCCAGTGTGTACTGTATGACCGCCCTCAAGAACGCCATCCTGTTGAAGGAGATAAAGCCGGAGGCACACGTCTCTATCCTCTTCAGAGATCTGCAGAATTTTGGCGAATTGTGCGAGGATGAGATTATCAAAGCCAGGCAGCGGGGGATCAACTTTATCCACTTTGGGCCAGAGTCAAAGCCTGTAGTGAAGGACGATGTAGTCGAAGTTCGCGACCTGCTGAGTGGGGCTGACCTGAACCTCCCCTACGATCTGGTGGTGTTGTCCACTCCCCTCGTGGCCTCTGAGGGCGCCAGCAGGTTGGCCAGTCTCCTGCACCTTCCTTTAGATGACCATGGCTTCTTCCCCGACGTCCACGTCAGGCTGCGGCCACGGAACTATGTTGATCCTGGCATCTATGTCTGTGGGAACGCCCACTATCCGGCCGATACCAACGAGTGTCTGTTCCAGGCCTACAGTGCGGCTTCCAGAGCCTTGCATCATCTGGAAGCAGGTGTGGTGACTAGCGAGGCCCCTGTGGCCGTGGTTGATGAGCGGTTGTGCGCTGGCTGTGGCACCTGCGTGGAGACCTGTGCCTTCCAGGCCATCAGCTTGCAGAGGGGAGAGGGGGTCTTGAGTACGGCACAGATCGCACCTCTGCTCTGCAAGGGCTGCGGCAACTGCGTCACGGCCTGCCCCTCCAAGGCTATCACGCTTCAATCGTCCACTGACCGCCAGTTCCTGGCTCAGATCAGCGCTGCCCTGACGGGACCACGGAACGGCGAGCTACGGGTCTTGGGATTGCTTTGTCAGTGGAGCGGTTATGCAGCGGCGGACCTGGCCGGTGCCCGACGCTTACAATATCCGTCCAGCGTCCGCCTCATCCAGGCAGGCTGCTCAGCCCGTTTCGACCCGCATCACATCCTGTGGGCTTTTTTGAACGGCGCCGACGGGGTCTTCTTGGGCGCTTGTGAGCCGGGGGAATGTCACTATGTTCTGGGCAACCAGTATGCCGAGAGCCGCATCAAGGGGCTACGAGAGATGCTCACCGCCTCTGGATTCGATGCCCGGCGGCTGCAACTGGCGTGGCTCAAGCCCGACGAACCCGAGGAGTTTGTGACCGCTATCACCGACTTTACGACCAGCCTGGAAAAGCTCCGCCCGACGGGGTAAACACCCCGATGGGAATCAAAGGGGATATTTGGCCATGCTGTTTGCAGTGATAAGCACCCCACGTCCCTCCAAACCAGAAGATGTCAAAAACGCAAGGTTGGAATTCAGGTCTTGGATGGCGGATTTGAAGTCCAAGAGCAAAGTGCTCTGTTTCTATCCTAAAGTAGGTAGGGGCTCCATTGTGATTTTCGATGTCTCTTCAAATGATGAACTTCACAGACTGCTGACCCGATGGTTGAACATTGTTCCCGCAAGTTTCGAGAACTACGCTTTGGCAACTCCATCGGAGGGGAGGAGCTTTTAAAATAGGAGCCAACGTGACAAGGAGGTCAAAACAAGTATATGTCGGAACGATTGGAGACTAAAGTCTGGGCTCTGGAGAAGTGTAGCGGCTGTGGGATGTGCGTCGCTCTCTGCTCCAAAGGGGTGCTCTACTGGGATGAGGTAGACCATCCGACGCGGGAATTGCGGGAAAAGAGGCTGGGGCTTTCGCACCTCACCCTCGATTCCTGCAGCTTCTGCCAAAAGTTCTGCGAGGAAGGTTGCCCGCGTCTGGAGGAAGAGTGGACGGCGCTTCTACCCCGTCACCTGGTCTCGGCCAGGACGATGGGCATCGTCAAGTCCGATGCGCCGAACGACGTCATCAAGAACCTGTTGGTGGCAGCTCTGTCGGCGGGCCTCATTGACGGGGTGCTGATGATGGACATGAATCCATGGACCCTGGAACCCGAAGCCAGAGTAGCGACCGGCGTCCGGGAGATCGTTGATAGCCTGGGTGTGCAGTACCTCTGGACGCCAGTCCTGAGCGCTCTCAATCAGGCCCTCTTTGAGAAAGGGCTACGCAACCTGGCCATCGTAGGCACTCCCTGTGTGGCTGAGGCGGTACGGGCCCTGCGTTTGTCGGATAACGAGCGCTTACACCCTTATCAGGATGCCATCCGTCTGACCATCGCTCCCTTCTGCACCGGGGTCTATTTCCCCACTTTGGTCAACGATTTCTTGACCAGGGAAATGGGCCTCGCGCCGCACAGCGTCAAGCGCCTGGTGGCCAATCCTCGGGCGAGCAAATTGGAGGCCCTCCTGTGGGATGGTTCCACCAAGGAGATCCCTGTGGAAAAGGTGGAAAAGTACACCCGCCGGGGCTGCGCGGTCTGCGATGATTACCTGGGCGAATCGGCGGACATCGCCGTGGGCACGGTCGGTGCCAAGAAAGGCTATTGCACCCTGATCACCAGGAGTCAGGTGGGGGATATCTGCTTGCAGAACGCCGTCAACTTTGGCCTAGTGGAGACCGTTGACGAAGTGGACGAGACTGCCCTGGCCAAGGCCAAAGAGGAGAAGGAACGCCGCGAACGGGCGCAGGCTTTCGAGGAACTAATGGTTCTAGCCCTAGATGCGCTAGGCGACCCCAGGAAGCGCGCCGAGATCAGGCAAGAATACGTGCGGCTGTACGAGATCGAGATGCCGGCCGAGAGAGAGAAGGAGCGATGCTATGTCACGTGTGCTGGATGCTAAAGGAAAAGACTTGAGGGCTGTGAGCACCCAATTGAAAGAAATGATCGCTGTTGGCGGAGGCGGGGTGACGTTGAAAAATGCCGCTCACTTACACGGCCTGTGCGGTGGCCTGAAAAGTGGCGAAATCACCATCGAGGGCAACAGTGGCGACTACCTGGGCGTGTTAAACGATGGCGCGCTGATCCGGGTCACGGGCGACGCTGGCAAGTACGTGGCCGACAACATGACGCGGGGCACCGTGCTGGTTGACGGCGACACGGATTACGGAGCCGGGCAGTATTGCTACGGCGGTACCGTGGTGGTCAGAGGCAGCGCCGGCGATTTCACAGCCACTATGAATAAGGGGGCGACTATCCTCATTGGTAAGGACGTGGGGGATGAGGTCGGCACCTATATGCTGGCCGGTGACCTGGTGATCGTAGGCAATGCAGGGCACAACCTGGGCAACTACCTGATCCGGGGCAACATCTACGTGGGTGGCCAATGGGCCAGCCTGGGCCACAACATCAAGGAAGAACCCTTGACCGAGGCTGATGTGGATAAGCTCCAGGGTTACCTTGCCGAGTACGCTATCAAAGCTGACCCGCGCGCTTTCCGCAAGCTCACGCCTCTGTCAGAGAAGCCATTCTATAAATAAGGAGAGCAGATCATGCCAGTCGTTGGGGCTTTTTGTGTTACCGTTCATAAGGATGCATGTATCAATGCACAGGTGCCTGGCAAATGTGCTACCTGTGTGGAAGTGTGTCCCTATGAGGTGTACGCCATTGACGGAAATGGACAAGTGGCAGTGCAGAACTATAACGCCTGCGTGGGCTGTCGCATCTGCGCCGAGTTCTGCCCGGAGAATGCCATCCGCATCAATCCGGCCGAGTCCGAGCACCTCACGCGCTATCCCTGGACCCTTGGCCAGGTAGAGGAAATCCACCATAAGGCTTTAACGGGGGAATATCTCCTGCGCGGCTTTGGCACCATGGGGCCCTTGCCCCATTTCGACCAGATCCTGGTGGTGCCTTCGCAGCTCGCCGCTGAGCCGCCCAAGGACAAGTACCGCGAAGAATGCGAGATGGAGGTGGTGATCGGAGAGGATACCTGTGAGAAGCCGATTCGCCTTAAATACCCTGTCATCTTCCCGGCCATGTCCTTCGGGGCGCTGTCCAGGGAAGCCAAGCTGGCCCTGGCTATCGCTGCGGCCAAGATGGGCATCGCCGGGAACACGGGCGAGGGCGGTCTGGTCGAAGAGGAGCCCTACTATTGCCACGGCTACGTTGACAAAGAGGAAACCCAGAAAAAGTGGGAGCCGGGTGGGTATCTGGTCGTCCAGTGGTCCACGGGCCGCTGGGGTGTCTCGGCTGACTTTGTGCGGGCTGGCGACGCCGTGGAGATCAAGATCGGCCAGGGAGCCAAGCCGGGCATGGGCGGGCACCTGCTGGGGGCCAAAGTCACCGAGGAAATCGCTGCAGTGCGTGGTATCCCCGTAGGCAGCGACGCCCTGTCACCCTGCCGTTACTACGACGTCCTCTCCTTCGAGGACCTGAAGAAGCAGGTGGCTTTCCTGCGAGATATCACCAACTATGAGAAACCGATCTGGATCAAGCTGGGCCCCAGTCGCCCCTACGACGACGTGCGCCTGGCCGCCGAGGCCGGCGTGGACGCCATCTCCCTGGATGGCATTGCTGGCGGCACGGGGGCCTCACCTGACCTGGTCACCCAGGGAGCAGGCATCCCCACCATCGCCTGCATTCCACCGGCGGTGCGGGCCTTGAAGGACCTGGGGTTACATCGCAAGGTAAAGCTCTTCGCCTTGGGCGGCATCCGCAACGGACTGGATGCCGTCAAGGCCCTGGCTATGGGAGCCGACGGTGTGGGCTTTGGCACCGCTGCCGAGATCGCCATGGGTTGTCGGGCCTGCATGGCTTGTCACAAAGGCAACTGTCCCTACGGTATCACCTCGCAGAAGCCAGAGCTGCGGGCCAGACTTGACCCCGAGGAAGCTGGTCAGCGGTTGGCCAACTTTATCAAGGCCACAGTTGAGGAGATCAAGATCCTGACCATGCTCTCCGGTCATAGCGATATCAAGGACCTGAGCGAGGAAGACCTCCGGGCTGTGGATCCCAATACCGCAGCCATTACCGGTTTGAAACTTATCGGTTATGAACGAAGGATGCCTTGGTGGGAGAATGAGCACGGCAATTAGAGAGACGTGTAGAGTTGCGACTTTAGCAAGAGGTGAATGAAGGAGGTAAGACAATGTCTGCTAGAATGTTCGATGACACCTTCGTAACCAGTATCGTGGAAGAGGCCATCGCCTTCTGCGCCGAAAAGACAGGCGCCAAGACCAGGGAGGAGGTTGTTGCTGCCATCTCCAATGGCGACTGCGCCGCCTGCGACTACCTGAAGTACAGCTTGGCCAAAAAGGTTGGGGAGTGCCTGGGCTCGATGGACGAGACCGTAAAAGCCATCTATATCTATGAGCCCGAGTATGGGGCCGGCGCGGAGAACTACGTTGAGAACAGTCTGGGTCTCAAATCGGGTATCAATCTCGTCGCCTGGGTGGAGCGCAAGACTGCGGCCCTATCCTCCATTGTGGCCTCGCTCAACGAAGCGCTGGCCGAAGCATGTAAGCACCTCGTCACTTCTGGGAATGGGCTGCGTTACTTGCTGGACGTCAAGCTCGCCGATGACAGCGAGGTGGCGAACAGGCGCGGTTACGGTGCTCTCGTCCAATCCATGTATGTGCGCCCCACAGAAGTGTGGAGTAGATAAGCCATACCGGTTTATGGCCCGGTGCGTCGCGTTGAAGGGGCGCGACGTGCAAGGTCATCTACTCTCCTATATTATGAATTGCCCCCTCAGAGATGAGGGGGCAAGAATACAACCGGCTGCCGTGGTGTCACCTGTCACCTACACGGGATCATTTAGCACTGCAAGAGGTGGCTATCTGGCGCCGATTAAACGACGCTTTGAGGGCTTTGAGGCTCGGTCGGAGACCTCAGCGTCGAAGTCTTGTCAAAGTCCTGTCGAAGGATAGTGGTAGGTGTAACTGTCTAGGTGAGGGAATCGGTTTGACCTCTCATTGTCTCCGCTGCAACTTCTCCTTGAGCAGGCTGGTGACCAACTGGGGGTTGGCCTTGCCCCGCGTGGCCTTCATCACCTGGCCCACGAACCAGCCCAGGAGGCGCTCCTTACCAGCCCGATATGCGGCCACCTCGTCAGGATGGGCGGCGATCACCTCATCAATGACCGGCCCCAACTCGTCGGCATCGCTGATCTGAGCCAGGCCCTCCTCGGCCACAATCTCCGCCGCCGCCCGACCGCTCCGGAACATCTCGCCCAGGACTGCTTTGGCTGTGTTCTGGTTGATGGTGCCTTTCTCCACCAGGGTAAGCAACTCGGCCAGAGCAGCCGGGGTGACCTTGACCTCTTCGATACCCGTCTCTGCCTCCTTAAGCAAGCGAAACAACTCACCGCCGATCCAGTTGCTGATCGTTTTGGCCTGAGGATAAGCTCTGACACAAGCCTCAAAGTAGTCGGCCACAGCTTTGTCGGCGGTGAGGACGCCGGCGTCGTAAGCCGGGAGGCCATACTCGGCCACGAAGCGGTCCCGCCTGGCGTCGGGCAATTCTGGCAGCTTGGCTTTTATCTCCTCCACCCACTCTCGGCTGATGCTCAGGGGTGGCAGGTCGGGCTCGGGGAAATAGCGGTAGTCGTGGGCGTATTCTTTGCTGC
Source organism: Anaerolineae bacterium (assembly GCA_029933115.1). Lineage (GTDB taxonomy): Bacteria > Chloroflexota > Anaerolineae > E26-bin7 > E26-bin7 > E26-bin7. The sequence goes on from JAOZOT010000038.1 coordinate 13,518, forward strand.
GTTGGACCACCGTCACGCCCCGGTCTTCGTCCCAGCCCATGGTCACCTGCTCGATGTTTCCCCTCTCGTCGAGGATTCGGCTCTGGCGCCGGATCTCGTAGTCAAGGGCCAACTTGACGGAGCGGAAGGAGTTCAAGTTTTTGACCTCGACCTTGGTGCCATATTCAGCAGAGCCCACAGGGCGAAGGGAGACGTTGGCCTCGCAGCGCATGGCCCCCTTTTCCATGTCGCCGCTGCTGACGCCCAGATAGCGCAGGATCTGGCGCAGCTTGATCAGGTAGGCGTAGGCTTCGTCGGCCGAGCGCATGTCGGGCCGACTGACTATCTCCATGAGGGGCACGCCGGAGCGGTTAAAGTCCACCAGACTATAGCCGCCCACGTGGAACAGCTTGGCCGTGTCCTCCTCCAGATGCACCCGCTCGATGCCGATCCGTCTGGAGTTGCCGTCAACCTCGATCTCTAGCCAGCCATTCTCGGAGAGGGGAAGGTCATACATGCTGATCTGGTACGATTTCGGGAGGTCGGGGTAGAAGTAATTTTTCCGGGAGAACACACTGGCCTCAGCAATTTCGCAATTCAGGGCCAGGGCGGTCATGATAGTGTACTCGACGGCTTTCCGATTGATGACCGGCAGCACCCCTGGCATCCCGGTGCACACCGGGCAGGTCAGGGTGTTGGGTTCGGCGCCGAAAAAGGCGGCGCTGCAACTGCAAAACATCTTTGAGCGGGTCAGTAATTCGGCGTGGACTTCCATGCCGATGATGGCTTCGTACTTCATCAATCTATCCCCCGGGCTCCATCGGCCGCTGAATCACGAAAGACACGAAGAGTGAATGCGAGGAAGCGTTTAGAATATACCACAACCCAGGACAAAGAGCAAATTCGACGGCCTGCACAGCCCAGCCGCCGGGTTGGAATCTGCGACAGTGAATTTCAAGCCTGCGGGAGGGTAGCCGTCCCCTCTGCGGGTGAATTACGAAAGGGCCTCCCGCAAGTTAAATTCAGCGCATCATTTGCCTTTTCTGCGGGCATCGAGTAAAATGTCGGTTGATGAAGGTGGCTGTTGGCTCTTTTGTGGGGTGTGACATGCGTCGGGAGAGGTTGTCTCCCACCTATCTTGAACTCTACTACCAAGGCGAGTTGGCCCGCCGCGTCGAGCGGGCCTACGCTTTGCTGGAATCCTGCGCCCTTTGTCCCAGAAAGTGCGGCGTCAATCGCCTCGCCGGCCAGCAAGGGTTCTGCCGCGTTGGCCTCGAGCCCAAGGTGGCCAGTTGGAACGTCCACCCCTGGGAAGAGCCGCCCATCAGCGGCTTTCGTGGCTCGGGTACCATCTTTTTCTCCGGCTGCACCGGGCGCTGTCTCTTCTGCCAGAACTACCCCATCAGCCAGTTGGGGGTGGGCAACGCCGTCTCGCCGGAGCGGCTGGCCGAGATGATGTTGGAACTGCAAGCCAAAGGTTGCCACAACGTCAACCTGGTCACTCCCACCCATTTCGTGCCCCAGATTTTGGCGGCCTTGCCCCAGGCCATCGAGAATGGCTTGCGCCTGCCCCTGGTCTACAACTCCAGCGGTTACGAGACGGTGGAGGTACTGCGCCTCCTCGAGGGCGTGGTGGATATCTGGCTGCCCGACGCTAAATACGCCGACGATGACATCGCCCGCCGCCTGTCGGGATTCCCCCATTACGTCGAGTATAATCGCGCTGCTCTCCAAGAGATGTATCGCCAGGTAGGCGATGAGTTGCTGTTGGACGAGGGTGGCCTTGCCAGGCGGGGGATGATCGTGCGCCACCTGGTTCTGCCAGAGGGACTGGCCGGCACCGGAGAGGTGCTGAATTGGATCGCCACCGCTCTCTCGCCCCGCGTCCACGTCAGCCTGATGGACCAGTACTTTCCTGCCCACCAAGCCGTTGGCCACGCTGTGTTGGGTCGCAGGATCACGCCGGCAGAGTACGAAGAAGCCCTGCGCGCATTTGAGACGGCCGGGCTGGTGAACGGCTGGCGACAGGAGCACGAAGAATGTTAAGCGGAAGGGAGATGGATAACCATGCACCGTATTCTACGCAACACTCTCTTTAGATTGGCCAAGGACGATGTCCGGGAATTTATCGCTGAAAACGAGGAGCGTTTGATCCAGATTTTTTGCGAGGAGCTAGACAAGATAGATGAGCGGATAGAGGAGGAGCGGGTTTTCATTGACATCAACATGGCCGCCCTGGGCAGAGAGCTCATGAAGGGGGTCTTTGCCACTTTGTATAGATTTCTGGACGAGTACTAAACAACCGGAGGAGGGCTTCAATGCAGAAGCAACCCAATTCTCGCATGTGTTTTGTTTGCGGGATGCAGAATCCCATCGGGCTGAAAGCCTTCTTTTATCAGGACGAAGATGGCCGGGTGGTGGCCCATTTCACCGGCAAGGAGGAACATCAGGGCTATCCGGGGGTGATGCACGGCGGTATCGTCACCGCTCTGCTGGACGAGGTCATCGGGCGGGTGGCCATCGCCCACGACCTGTGGGCAGTGACGGTCAAGCTGGAAGTGAGGTTCCGCCATCCCGTGCCCCTGGGACAACCCCTGACCTTGGTGGGAGAGATGACCCGCCTGCGCAGCCGTACCCTGGAAGGGCGGGGAGAGATCCGTCTGGAGGACGGCACCGTGGCCGCCGAAGCGGAAGGCGTCTACATCCGCCTGCCCCAAGAAAAGATCAAGCGGGTGGAGGAGGAACTGGAATTCTGGAAGGTAGTGCC
>JAOZOT010000845.1 GCA_029933115.1 Anaerolineae bacterium
GGCAATCGTCGGGTGACGGTGGAACGTGACACGTTCATCTCGCGGGCCAGTTCGCTGGGGCGGATGCCCGGCCTTTCTTGGATGAGGCGGGCCATCTCTTCGTAATCCTGACGGTTTCGTTTCCAGAATCCCATGAGGGCACCTCCACACTGAGATTTACTCTCAGTGTAAAGGAGCCCTGTTGCAGGTAACGCAACAACCGCCACGAATTTTTGAATCACTGACACAAATGTGTCACATTTGGCCCTTATGGTCAAATCCCTAACAAGCTCGCGGTGGACGACAGTCCACCGCTGAAAACGCGGACTATTGTCCGCTTGGAGTTTGCAAAAGGGTAATTTTATGTTAATATAACATTGTCAAAGTAGAATCAAGCACCGGCTCGCTTGTCCAAGCACATTCTGGGGTATAATGCATCAAACACAACCGCAAGCCTGCCCCCGGCATCAGCTTCGAGTCCCCCAACCTGCCCACTCTAATCGCCGATTGCCTCGCCCTCGGCGAGGCTCTCTCGCAGGAGACCGGTGACTGAGTGTTGATTGTTATTATCGCCTCCCCCGCGCTGTATCCCGCACTGCCTGCAAATCCAGCACTTCGGCTACTTCATATTGAGGTGGGAGGCTGCCTTGCACGGGGCGCATCCGCAGGTGAGCCGGAAAGTAGCCACAGCGTCCGTGGAGCTCGGCCAGCAAGACGACGGCGATGAAATTGAGCGAGGGCGGGTTGACCAGCAACGGCAGCGTTTGCCACTCCTCCGGCGAGAGGCCAGCCTGGTTGGCCAGGGCGGTCACCTGCGGCACCAGCGGCTGCTGGTGGTCGATCTGGCTGGGTACCTCGATCACGCGCTCGACTTTGTGGCCGGTGAGGGCTTCGATTTGCCTCACCTGATCGGCGGTGAGGGGGTGGGAAAAATTCAAAATAATCATCTGGAACCTCGTGATGTAGTGTGTTTTGGCAGGTAGGGGGAGGCATTTCCTTCGATGGCCCAAGGTAGGAAGGCACTGCCTTCCTACCCCCATCTTTATGGAAGCCCGATAGACACCGTCACCGGGTGGACGGCGGGAAGCCCGGCATAGTTCGCAGCGCTGGACCAGGGGTAGGCTTCCGGCGCGTCTGCCGGGTTTGCGCGCACCGGATTGGCTAACGGA
>JAOZOT010000330.1 GCA_029933115.1 Anaerolineae bacterium
GCAGGCTTGGGCTTTTTAGCCCTGAGCTTTAGCTCGGGGCAGTTGAGACTCTGTATCCCAAATGATTTAAGTTCATTAGCTCGGGGGCCAGGCACCTGTGTGCGCTTTGGAGGCGATTCACTACAGACGCTATTGAGGTTTTGCAGCCCGATGGCTACTCTATCTTGACAAGAGTGGCGTTTCAGTCTATTATTGGAGGGCCGATACGAGGGGGAAAGATGGTGAGCCTTCAAAGGGTGGACGCGCGCAGTCTAATCGGGCCGGCCGTCATTCTGACCGTTGGGCTGGCTATCGCTCTTTTGCCCTTAAACTTGGCCGCGGTCATTGTCCTGGGCTCCATAACTTTCACAGCGGTCTTGATCCGGCCTGAATATGGCCTGTATCTGTTGATCTTTGCTGTGCCCTGGGGCTCGGTCAGGGAGATTCACTTGGGGGCCATGACCGTAGGCGTTACCGAAGCTCTGGTGGGGTTGGTGTTGGCCGCCTGGCTGGCCAAGATGGTCGCCGTGCGGGAGATCAAAACCGTCCATCCGCCACTGCTCCTGCCATTGCTGATCTTCCTGGGAGCCATCCTCCTGTCCCTGACGGTAACCCTCTCCTTGCAGTACAGCTTGAAAGAGGTTCTCAAGTGGCTGGAGGTGCTGGGCATCTACCTTTTCGTGGTCAATGTCATCGGCAGGCGAGAGGCGAAAGCGATTGTCCTTCTGATCTTGCTGGCCGGCATCTCCCAGGCCCTGCTGGGCATCTATCAGTTCTTTGGCCTGGTGGGCCCTGAATGGTTTCTCCTCTTTGACCGTTTCATGCGCGCTCACGGCACCTTCGAGCAGCCCAACCCCTATGGAGGGTACCTGGGGCTCACGTTGCCCCTCGCCTATAGCCTGCTGCTCGCCTCGTTCAAGATGCAGGATACATCCAACGCTCGCTGGCTACCCGCTTCTCTTGTTTACGGTGTCGCCTGCGCTGTGATGGCTGCGGCTTTGATCATGACTTGGTCGCGGGGGGCCTGGCTGGGTTTCATCGCTGCCTTTATCGTGATGAACGTGGTGCGCAGCCGTCGGGCGGCAGCTCTGTTCGCCCTGGTTCTCATCTTGCTCAGCTTTGCCATCGTGATGGGCGGGCTGCAACTTTTGCCAGAGCCTGTCACTCAGCGCTTCCTCGACTTTTTGCCTTTCCTGGAAGGGGTGGACATCCGGCGGGTGGAGGTCACCCCGGCCAACTTTGCCGTCATCGAGCGGCTGGCCCACTGGCAGGCCGGCTGGGACATGTTCAGCGAGCATCCCTGGCTGGGGGTGGGCATCGGCAACTACGAGCCCGTCTATCCGGCCTATGCCCTGCCCCGCTGGGATGAGCCTTTGGGTCATGCTCACAATTATTATCTCAACATCGCTGCTGAGGCTGGCTTGGTGGGCCTGAGCGCCTACCTGATCCTGTGGGTCGCCGTCTTCTGGCAGGCCTGGCAGGCGGTGCGCCGCACTACCGGGTACTGGCAGGGGGTGGCCGTCGGCATCCTGGGCGTTTTGACCCACCTGGCCGTGCATAATTTTTTCGACAACCTTTACGTCCACGGCATGTACGTCCATATCGCCATCCTGCTGGGGCTGCTCTTCGTCGTAGCTCCAACCAGCCAACTATCAAATACTAACCAGTGAGGTGTCCATTGCCCAATTTGATTGAACTAGCTTACACCAGCCCCAGGCTGGCCAGGATGCGGAACCTGGCCTACCGGAATCCGTCGTTGGCCAAGCTGCTTGACTTGATTTACAACAACGCCAAAGAGTTGGAACGGTTCATCAAATTCGCCATCGTGGGCGCCGTCGGTGCGGTGGTGGATTTCAGCATCCTGAACCTGATGCACAAGGTGTTCAGTTGGAGCCTGCTGGCTTCCAATAGTCTGTCCTTCACCTGTGCAGTGCTCAGCAACTTTACCTGGAACCGGCTGTGGACCTTCCCCGAGTCGCGGGAGCGGCCCATTCGCACCCAACTCCCCCAGTTCGCTTTGGTCAATCTCATTGGATTGGGCATCAACAACCTGGTGCTGGTCAACCTAGCCATGCTTTTCGGCCGTTTCATCCCCGACCCCTTTGACTACAACCTGGCCAAGGCCATCGCCATCGTCATCGTCCTCTTCTGGAATTTCGGCATCAACCGGATATGGACGTACAGGGGGATTAAGTAGGGGATAGGGGAAGGGGGTAGGAGGAATGAGTTTGCGCATCGGCATTGATTACACGCCCGCAATACGTCAGGGGGCGGGCATCGGGCGCTACACGCGGGGCCTGGTGCAGGCTCTGGCCAAGCTGGACCGTCAGAACCGATACGTTCTGCTCACGACCTCCGACAGCGAGCCGTATCAACGTTACCGGCTTTCGGGCAACGAGAAGATCTTGTTGATTGGAGCGCCCACCGACGACATTGCCCTGTTTGAAGAACTGCTCACTCGCAAAGGGGTGACGGTTGTTGTGGCCCCTCTGAATCGGGCGCTGGCCGTCCTGCGTCAGCAGATGCCCCACCAGGCCTGGCTCTTCTCCTGGACGGCTACTCTCGAACGCACGCCCTCTCTGGCTGCACTGGTGGCCGAAGCCCGGTCGCTGTCCATCCCCCTGCACCGCATACCCAGGACCGACCGTTCTCTGGGGGGGCTGTTCAGAAACTTGGGCTCCCGTTTGGAGCGGCCACCTTCGGACATGGACGCTGCTCCGACCCCATTGCTCAAGGCTCCCAACTTTCGGGACCGGCGAGCGCCTTTCTCTGAGCGGGCTTTGACCATCCTCTGGCATCGCCTGCGCCTGCCCATACCCGTGGAATGGTTCACCGGGCCGGTGGACATCTTTCACTCGACCGACTTTGTCCTGCCGCCGGTACGCCAGGCCAGGACCATCTTGACGGTGCACGACCTGACATTCATGCGTCTGCCTCAATGCGCCGAGGCGGGCCTGCGAGCTTACCTGAACAAAGTGGTCCCCCGCTCCATCGAACGAGCCGACCTGGTGCTGGCCGACTCGCAGAGCACCAAAGACGATCTGATCGAACTGCTGGGTGTCTCGCCGGACAAAATCGGGGTAGTGTACGCTGGGGTGGAGAAAAGGTTCCGCCCTATGGAGGGCGAGATTGCCCTGGAGAGGGCCAGAAAGCGTTACGGGCTGGACTTCCCTTTCATCTTGAGCCTGGGCACTCTGGAGCCGCGCAAGAACTTTACCGGGCTGATAGAAGCTTATGCGCTGATGAGAGGAAGGGGGCAGAGGGTGGGAGACAGGGGGCTGAAGTTGGTCATCGCCGGAGGCAAGGGCTGGCTTTACGATGAGATTTTCGCCAAGGTGGAGGAGTTGGGTCTGGCGGGCGAAGTCATCTTCCCCGGCTTTGTGGCCGATGAGGATTTGCCCGCCCTCTACAACCTGGCCGAGCTTTTCGTCTTCCCCTCCCTCTACGAGGGCTTTGGCCTGCCTCCTCTGGAGGCTATGGCCTGCGGCACGCCGGTTGTCACCTCTGACAGGCCGTCGCTGCCGGAGGTCGTGGGGGAAGCGGGCCTCATGGTGGAGGCCACGGACCCTGAAGCACTGGCCGAGGCGATGGAGCGGGTGCTGACGGATGAGAATCTGCGCCGGGAGATGAGAGAGAAAGGGCTGAAACAGGCGGAAAAGTTCACCTGGGAAGCGGCGGCGGAAAAGTTGCTGGAAGCGTACAGTACCTTGGGCGCCTCAGGAGGTGGGGGATAATGAGCGTGTTAACGAAAAAGCTAATGACCGGCAAGGATTTGATGGACTTGCCCGACGACGGGCACCGCTATGAGCTGGTGAAAGGGGAACTGCGTACTATGACACCGGCAGGCCGAAGACATGGAGAGATTGCTATGACTTTGGGCATCATGTTAGGCAACCACGTCCGTGCTCATCGTCTGGGCACGGTCTGCGCTGCTGAGACCGGCTTCTATCTGAGCCGGGACCCGGACACGGTGCGCGCACCCGATGTTTCCTTCGTGGCCCAGGAACGTATTCCGGCCGAAGCGGACGTCAATGAATATTGGCCCATCGCCCCCGACCTGGCCGTAGAGGTGGTCTCTCCCTCAGAGCGAACTGCCGAGGTGCTGGCCAAGGTGGCCGAGTACCTGGAAGCCGGGACGCGGTTGGTGTGGGTGGTTTACCCGCAAACACAAACGATTGTCGTTTACCATCCCTCTGCCGACGTCCGGCTGCTCTCGGTCGGCGACACATTGGAAGGCGAGGACGTCGTGCCCGGCTTTGCCTGCCCGGTGGCTGAGGTGTTCGCGTGATTGATTTTGAGGAGAGAGTCATGGCTTCAGAGACGGTGACGGCTGAGGCACTTCTGTTGACTTACGAGGACTATCGCCAGTTGCCTGATGACGGTAAACGCTATGAGCTCATTGAAGGGGAGATGCACATGATTGCTGCACCAACGACGGAGCACCAACGTATCTCATTCAATTTGACTGTGACCATCGGTACTCACGTCCGGGAGCAGTCACTGGGCTTGCTGTTCG
>JAOZOT010000846.1 GCA_029933115.1 Anaerolineae bacterium
CCGAGCCCGACACAGAACCGAGAAGTAGATGCGCGCTACATCAGGCGAGATCCCTGTGGGATAGTACTTTCTCTTGCTATCCGGCCGGGTGCAGTCCAACGACAGTGTACGGTGGCCGTTGGACAGAATAAAATCATCGCAGAAGTTGAGGAAGCCTTTGTAGCTGATGTGGAAAGCACTGACCTCTGCTCGCTGGAGCGTTAAAGGCGGGGCCTTCTGCTCAGAGTAGTGCATTTTCTCCGCCTCGTGTTCTTTCGTTAAGGCCCTGGCTTTCGCCACCAGGTAGTATGAGACGGCACCGGCCAGCATGATCACCACCATAGAGCCTACCACCTGGGCAACGATGCCGGCCGTCTCTAGGAGCGCCAGTTCCACAGCACGACGATCCCGGAGAGCCTGTAGTTCGACCATTGCCTTCTGCTCTGCCGCCCTCAACTCAAGCTCACGCTGCCGTTGCTCATAGGCAGCCTTGGCACGGATTGCGTCTGTTTCAGCCCGAAGTCTGTCGGCCTCGGCCTTATGCAACGAGGGATTAAGCAACTCAGAGTTCCCCAGTAGAACCCCGGCGATAACCGCACCGATGAGGATCAGCCCCAAGAAAATACACAGGGCTTTCATTGTACCCCCAGATTGGGTATACTGATATCCATACATGTGGAACCTCCTCTGCGTTCTGACTCCATCTCCACCGGGTCAAATCGCTTGGCCATGGCCATCACAGCCATCAATAAAGCGCCAAAGTATGTTCCCAAGAAGAAACCCAGGAACAATCCGAGAAGCAATTGATTGAACATGGTCCACCTCCGGTACTGCCAATCCGTCCGTTGCTACTATCTTGCGTTTACAGTATACCATACTCTCCGGCAATCACCCTGACTCTCTCCTGGCAGTTTGCTATTCGTTCCTTGGAGTTGTCTTGCATCTGCATTTAAACATCTTTCACCCCCATCGGTAATCCGGCCCGACCCAAGCGCGGGGCTGAAGTCCCCGCGCTGAGAGCGTGTCTGAAAATTCGGGGGGCGGCGCTCGTAGTAACGACTTCAGTCGTTTTCAGCCGCAGAGCACCGGTCATTAGCGACTCAAGTCGCCGCTACGAGCATTTTTCAGACACGCTGTGAGAGAGCCAAGCCCCTTTGGGGCTGAGA
>JAOZOT010000331.1 GCA_029933115.1 Anaerolineae bacterium
TTATATGCAGCTTGTTTGCAAGATATGGTGGTATTCAAAATTCGCCAGACTCCAGGACAATATTAAGGACTGGCCGCCGGAGAGGTTTGAAGCAGCGCTGCGTGAGGTGATATAAAGCACATCGCCGGTTGATGCTCTCATTGCAACTACGCGGCGGCTGAAAGAGTATGAGCAAGTATGGTATGACTGGCGAAGAGTTTTATGCCCGCTTCATGGGTGGGGAGTTGGGCGACGCACAGGACTGTATCGGCCGGGCCGGAATGTTCGAAGCCTTTACACGCCTCAAGCGACGGGAGGAGATAACCAATGTCAGTGATAAAAATTGAGAATTCCAAAGAAATGTCGGCCGAAGAGTTTCAACAAACGCTGCAAGAAGCCTGGGAGAGTGGTTCGCCCCTCGATGATCTTCTCGAAATAGTCTGGCAACTGGTGGAACTTGAGCAGAAATACGAGATGAAGTCGGCCGACTTTATCGAGAAATTCAGGCGCGGTGAAATGGGTGATGAGATGGACTTTATCTGGTGGGCCAGTATTTACGCTCTATATCTCGACCTCCGGGAACGGATTGAGAAGGCCTTGCTGAAGGTAGCTGTTGTGTGGGAGGGTGAGAAACCGCCAGTAGAAACTTCAAAGAAGACGGCAAAGGCTGTAGCTACATGAAGCTTCATAACTATCTCATCAGGCTACAAACCACCATTGAATCCCGCCAAGAGATAGATACAAGCAAGCTGCTGATTCTGCAACCGACCAGGGACAGAGGAGCTATCAGAGCTAGACTTCGCTTCTACGATAGGTCATTTTTGGAGTTAAGCGAGGAGTTAGAGGTGATAGGCGACGAGGTCGCTAAATTGCATTACAGTTACCACTACCAGAAAGGCGACCGTCTTATCTTCCGCTACGACAACGCCCCACACCACCCTGAGTTGTCGACTTTTCCCCATCACAAGCACGTTGGTGACCGCGTGGAACCGTGCCAGGAGCCGGATTTGCAAGATGTCTTGCGGGAAATAGACGCCTGGCTGTATTCGCGGCCGGCGCAACCATAACCAATTCTGAGGAGGTTTCAATACCAATGACGAAAAAATGGGTCTATCTATTCAGTGAAGGCAACAAGGACATGCGCGACCTTTTGGGCGGCAAAGGAGCCGGCCTGGCCGAGATGACCAACGCCGGACTGCCGGTGCCTCCAGGGTTTACCATCACTACCGAAGCCTGCAACGCTTACTTTGATGCAGGCAAACAGTTCCCTGAAGGAATGTGGGAACAGGTGCTGAAGGCGATGAAGACCGTGGAGGAGCAGGCGGGCAAAAAATTCGGCGACCCCACCAATCCACTGTTGGTCTCCTGTCGTTCGGGAGCGCGGGTTTCCATGCCGGGCATGATGGACACAGTGCTCAACATCGGCCTCAACCCCGACACGCTGCGAGGCCTGGCCGAACTCACCGGCAACGAACGTTTTGCCTGGGACGCCTATCGGCGGCTGATTCAAATGTTCGGCAATATCGTCAAAGGAGTGGACCGTCACAAATTCGAGGCCATCCTAGACGAGTACAAAGCCAAGACCGAAGGGGGCAAAGACACCGACCTGACCGCCGATATGCTCAAGGATGTGGTCAAGGACTTCAAAGCCCTGTACGAAAGTGAGTTGGGCGAAAAGTTCCCCGACGACCCCTACGAACAGCTTCGGCAGGCCATCGCCGCTGTTTTTGACTCCTGGTTCGGCGCGCCGGCCATGTCCTACCGCGAGGCCGAAGGGCTGCCTCACGACTGGGGCACAGCCGTCAATGTAGTGACCATGGTCTTTGGCAACATGGGCGATGACAGCGGCACCGGCGTGGCTTTCACCCGCAACCCGGCCACCGGCGAGAAAAAGGTCTACGGCGAGTATCTGCTGAACGCCCAGGGAGAGGACGTGGTGGCCGGCATCCGCACCCCGCGCCCCATCGCCGACATGGCCAAAGAAATGCCGGAACAGTACGAAGAATTCCTGAAAATCTGCGAACGTCTGGAACGCCACTACCGAGACGTGCAGGACATGGAGTTCACCATCGAGCGGGGCAAACTGTGGATGCTCCAGACCCGTACCGGCAAGCGCACTGCAGCGGCAGCGGTCAAGATCGCCGTGGACATGGTCAAAGAGGGCCTGATCACCAAAGAAGAAGCTTTGATGCGCGTGACCCCCGAGCAGGTTGACCAGTTTCTGCATCCCCGCTTCGACCCGGAAGCGGTGGAGAGGGCCAAGGAAGCGGGCAAGCTGCTGGCTGTGGGGCTCAACGCCTCCCCTGGCGCAGCTTCGGGCATCGCCGTCTTTGACGCCGGCAGAGCCGAAGAGCGGGGCAAAGCCGGCGAGGCGGTCATCCTAGTCCGTCCAGAAACCAACCCCGACGATGTGCACGGCATGGTTCAGGCCCAGGGCATCCTGACCCAGCACGGGGGGATGACGTGCATTGCTGGCGAAACTAAAGTGCTGACCGATCAGGGTTTTCTCACAGCCGAAAAAGCTTACTGCCGTCTGGCGCAGGGCGAACCGTTGCGTATTCTGGCTTTTGACCATCGCTCCGGTCGGTCGGTCTGGCGCGACGTAATCGCCGCCGGGCAAAGGCAGGCAGAGGTCTGCACTATCGCCGTCTCTCAGACAGGTCGAGCTCGGCACAATACGCTGCGCCTTACCCCCGATCACAAGATGTTCACCATCCAGGATCGCCAGCTCCGGAAAAAAAAGCTGGCAGACTGCCTGACCGACGGTGACTTCCTTTGCATTGTTGATAATATCCCGGCACTGGACGACCTCCTGGTCCATGAGACCGCTCTGGCTTACTCTGCCGGAGCCATCTTTACCGATGGCTATGTGAACCTTAAACCGACCAAGGGCAGTGTCACCTTCTGCCAGAAAAATGTTCCCGAAAAGCAGGCTTTCATCAAAGCCGTGCACGCCAGCTTTTCTGAGGCATTTGGAACTCCCTTCACTTATACCCGTCAGCGCCAGACAGAGACGACGCTCAAAGGGCGCACTATTGCGGGAAATGTACAGGATTCTATCTGCTTTTGCCGGGAACCCGCTCAGGTGTTGACCGATACCTACGACCAGATAGTGCCCTGGGTGCTCTCACTGGATCGGGATTCGCTGCTTGATTTCCTGGCCGGTGTGCTTGATGGAGACGGCACCTTCAATGAAGGAAGCAACCGGGTCAATCTCTTCGTGAGCAAAGAGCCGCTTTTACAAGGCATCATCGCTGCGTGCTTACGTCTGGGCATCATGCCCCAGGTGACGAACAATCGCGACATTTACAACGTTCAAATCAGCGCTGCGTTCGCCCCGCTGCTGGAGCGTGCCAAACGGGTGAGCGGCGAAGAACGAGAGCGTCTGTATAACCACCGCTTCTTCTCCGTGCGCTCCCTTTTCAACGATGTGGTTGATCAGGTCAACTATATGGGCCGCGTGCGTGAGGGGATCAAGCGCAACATTCTCTTCGGCGCCGGCAAAATCGAACGTGACTTGCTGCCCCTCTGCCCACCACAGGTGAAAGACGAAGTACAAGCGTTGTTGGACTCGGATTTGCGTATGTACCGTGTGCGTCAGATGGGTGACTTGGAGGTGACGACGGTTTACAACTTTGAGGTAGATGCAACGGACGAGTTAGATAAGAACTTTGTCGTGTTCACGAATCAGTACACGCCCGTGTTGGTTTCAAACTCACACGCGGCCGTGGTTGCCCGTGGCTGGGGCAAGCCCTGCGTGGCCGGCTGTGAGGCTATCAAGATTGACCCGGTCGCTCGCAAATTCAGCGTCAACGGCAAGGAAATCAAAGAGGGAGATTACATCTCCATTGATGGTACTACCGGCGAAGTGTTTGAGGGCGCCATCGCTACCATTGAGGCCAGCTTTGAAGAGGAGCACGAGCTGGTCACCTTGCTGGGATGGGCCGACGAGGTCCGCGAACTGGGCGTGTGGACCAACGCCGACAACCCTGAAGATGCGGCTCGCGCCCGCGCCTTTGGGGCCGAAGGCATTGGGCTGTGCCGCACCGAGCACATGTTCTTCGACCAGGAGGGAGAGGAGGTAAGCCGGCGGGAGATCGTGGTGAACATGATCATGGCCGAGGACGATGAGGAACGACAAAAGTTCCTGGACCAACTGCTCCCCTTCCAGCGGAAGGACTTTGAGGGTATCTTCCGTGCTATGGACGGTTGCCCGGTCATCATCAGGCTGATTGACCCGCCCATGCACGAATTTTTGCCCCCACGCGAGGAACTGATCGAAGAAGTCACGCGTTTGCGCTGTACCGGCGAGGATCCAAAGAAGCTGGCCGAACTGGAGAAGATGCTGGCCGTGGTCAACAGCATGTGGGAGATCAACCCCATGATGGGGCTGCGCGGCTGCCGCGCCGGCATCATGTACAAGGGCCTGACCGAGATGCAGACGCGGGCTATCATCGAGGCCGCCTGCAACGTGGCCAAAGAGGGCGTGGACGTGCACCCCGAGA
>JAOZOT010000847.1 GCA_029933115.1 Anaerolineae bacterium
CCGACTATCCTACTTGACACCACCTGTCGTCGGTATAGAAGGCTGGGCTGCTCCCGCCTCCCCGCCAATTTGCACCGTCAGATCGTCAAAGTAGGCATTGGTGTTGTCGTCCAACAGGCTTTGGCCTTCCAGAAAGATGGTGATGTAATCAGCAGTAGCCGTCCCGCCGTTGGTCAACTCTATCCACACACCGAGGTCAGCCATCTGAGACCAGACGGCAGCGTCGGGATTAGTGCCTCCGGCCGGATCAACGCCGAGTCTGGCCATGCCACCTCCGTACTGATAGAGATGGGCAAAGACGTGCACGTCGTAGGTTGTGCCCCGGGCAACCGGAACATGCCGGTAGATGCCTGCCCGGAAGGAAGCGTGACCGGCGATTTTCTGAGCCCAATTGCCACTATGCCGAGTGTTCCATTCGCCGTCGAAGGTAGGCTGGCCATAGATGATGTAGCAACCCCAATCGGGGTCTATGTCCTGGGTCACAGGACCGTCGAACCCGCTCTCAAAGTCATCGGTAATGACCGTGGTGGCCTGGATAGGAGTCGGCGTAGGAGTGCCGGCCCCGGGGGTAGCAGTAGCAGCAGGGCACTGGGGAGTCGGACACCACGGAGTCGGCGTTGGTGTCTCCTCCTGAGCAAACTTCAGCATACCAATGGTGCTCACACTCCTCTGCGCAGTAGCTCCCCCCGTGGCCCGGTAATACCTGTAGGCGTGCACTTTGCTGCGCACTTGCAAAACAAGTCTGGGCACACCAGGATATTTGGCCAGGTCGGCCAGGGCTTTATCGGTATAAGCCAGGATAGTATCGGTTTCAAAAAATACATAGAAACCCAAAAATAGACCTAACAGAATAGCAGGTATCCTTCGCATATTGCCCTCCCCCAGAGGCAGTAAGTGTGGATGATTGACCTGTGTCTATTATATCAGAAAATCACGACGAAATCAATAGTACCAGCCTCTCACTCTCAGAGCGTGTCTGAGAATTCGGGGGGCGGCGCTCGTAGTAACGACTTCAGTCGTTTTTGGCCGCAGAGCACCGGTCATTAGCGACTCAAGTCGCCACTACGAGCATTTTTCAGACACGCTGTCAGCCTGGCCCCCGAGCTAAAGCTCAGGGCTGAGCAACTCAAGCCCGCTGAAGCGG
>JAOZOT010000848.1 GCA_029933115.1 Anaerolineae bacterium
CCTGCTGGCGGCCAGGGGGTTGACTACTCTGAGGGCTCATCGTCGCCGGACGGGCTTGGCTGTCGTTCTTCTTACAGTCATCGTGGTGGGAGCTATCCAGTCTCTCTACAATTGCTACTTCGTGGAGGAGTACGCCAGGGATGACTTTCGGGCCGTGTTAGGCTACATTGAGGCCAACGCCTGGGAGGACGACGCCATCATCATCGTGGGCGGTCACGCATATCCCATCCTGGATTACTACAATCGCCTTGGTCTGGCAGCCTACCCTATCCCGCCCAGGCTGGTGGCCTCGGTGGATGAGCCGGTGAACCGGCAGTTGGTGGCCGAAACCCTGAATGAAATCGTGGCTCACCACCGACGGGTCTGGCTGATCCTCTGGCAAGAGCGACTGGCCGACCCGGCCCGCCTGGTGCTCAACGAACTGGTGGCCAACACGCTACGGCTGGGAGTGGGAGCCGAGTTTCATGGCCCGGCACTGCTTCTCTTCTCTCTGGAAGGCAAGCCGCACTTTTCCGTCGAACCGCCGGTTCAACACCCCATCGCCGTTGATTTCGCCGACAACATGCAGTTGGTGGGCTACGAACTGACCAAGGGACAATGGCTGCGGGACAGGCGGCAGAGGGAATTGGCCGCTGCTCAGGTGGAGACAGAAGAACTGGTCTTTGAGCCCGGCGAGACTATCTATCTAGCCCTCTATTGGCGGACGCGCGGCGCGGTGGAGGGCGATTACACAGCTTTCACCCACCTTCTCGCCCAAGATGGGACCCTCTACGGTGGTTGGGATCGCAAACTGGGTGGCGAGTTCTACCCCTCGTCTCAGTGGCCGGTTGGCGATACCCTGCGGGAGGAGTATCCCCTCGTCGTCTCGCCAGAAGCACCGCCAGGGCGCTATCAAATCGAGGTGGGGCTTTACTTGGCGGCGACTATGGAGCGCTTGCCTGTTCTTGACGAAAATGGTCAGTCTGTGGGAGATAGAATATTACTATGCGAAGTGCAGGTGGGAGTGATGAGATGAACACTTGACTATTGACTTCTACTCTGGTATACTGATGAATGAACACCTGCAACAGTGCAACGAAAGCCACAGCGGAATGAGGGAATCCTATGGTAGAGGCATTGGCAGAAGTCGAGGAAAAAGTCAAA
>JAOZOT010000332.1 GCA_029933115.1 Anaerolineae bacterium
GTGGGAACATGCCCCACCCGATCACTTGCCCACGTTTACGTGCGGACTTACCTGGCGTTTGCCCATAAGGTTTAATTTGAACTTTCTGATGGTTTCTGGGGGTATGATTTCGCCCTTCGGGCTCTCGAAGTATAGGGCATCGAAAGGGCATTGAACGATACAGGCCCCACATTGGACGCATCGCTCTGCCTGGGGCATTGTTGCCTTGTGCCGATTTTTGTCTACTTCGTAGCAATTCCGGGGGCAGACCTGCTCGCAAAAACCGGCGCCTTTGCATTTCCCTTCATCAAGGACGACTTTTAGCAACCGGTCTTCGTGCAAGCCGCTCTTGTATATAGGGGTGCTACCCATTAAATCAATGCTTATCAGGAGAATGATGACAAGTGAAAGAAAACCCCAGCGGGAGATGAACCCCCAACCGAAGACGCCGGCCATGATGCTGTAGACGACCAGGCCGAGCATAAAAAATCCCCACAGGATCAGCGGCACACGGCCAAAATCAAAGACGATGGTATATTTGCTGAAACTCGTCCCCCTTTTCTTTGGACTGAGCCATTGAGAGTACAGCGGGAGAGAGACAAAAATCGCAACCGGTAAAATCCAGATGAGAACGGTCAGAGGCAGGAACGCCTCACGCCAGAAGGGGACGGTGATAAGGGCGGCGATGATTGAAAACGGGAACGCCCACATGGCGGCCATTTCAACCCGTTGGACCAACGGGAATCTGACTTCCCGCATCTCTGGGGTTTTCGTGAATTTGTCCTCTACGAAGGCAGGAACATCTTTGGCATAAACCGGTCCCCAGATTACCTTCCAGCCCGTCTTTTTCTGCACAACCCTGGATTCAATGCCTGTGGCAGCGAGTTGGGGCAGTATCACCTTTCTGTGATCCACGAGTTCTTCAATCCCGCTGGTCTTCAGCACCGAAATGACATCGTGATTTGTAAAATGACCGCCGGTGGCACTGCACCACACATTGATTCCCCTGCTATTTGCGACGAGGAGATAGGCATCCGTCTCTCTCAAGGCTCTCTTTACTCTTTCTACGGTCAGGTGATAATTGCCGGTCAGAAGAACGGGTGAATTCCTGCCTGGGTTCCCTATTTTCATCAGGCCCGTTTTGCAGGGGAAAGGAAAACCCCTCAGCAGAGTTTCGACAAGGTTGATAGCGACGTAATTGAGCAGGCTCATTTTGATCCTCCGCCGGGCTTTCTGCCTACCAACTCGATAAAATTTCCCATTTTACTCAATCTGACCGATTCTATTGACAAACCCGCCTCTTCTACCCTGGCCGGTAAGTTCTTCACGGCGTGTGTAGTAGTCTGGCTCATAAGGTAGGTGATTGCAACGAGGGGGAATCTTATCAGCCAATTGAGGATCCTCTTTGAGGTGCTTTCCGGTCTTGCCTCATCTGCAACGAGCAAGAGGCCATCGGGTTTCAATAACCTTCTGACCTCTTTCAGAGCGTAGGTTAATTCATCATCCGTCAGTTCGGAGAAGCAGAGACCACTCATCACCACATTGTAGCTTTCCGCTTTTTCGCTTCCAAGCTCGGCCACTCCCATCTCACACAGCTCTATGTTCCGCGCAAGGTGTGCTTCAATGGCCCGCCTCTGCGCGATTTCGAGCATTTGGGCATTGACGTCAATCCCTTTCACCTTTGCCCCTTTCTGAGCGGCCCTCAGCGTCAATGCCCCGGTCCCGCAGCCAAGGTCCAGAACTGCCTGTCCCCGTCTTATGTGAGACGTTAAACGGTCGTAAGCTTCATCTAATTTCCCCAGGGTGAGGATGCGGATGCCTCTGTCGTACCGGCCGGGGGCAGATTCAAGAATCTTCATCAAAATGTAGGTGCTCATTTACCACCGGGCTACAAAATCCACCACCGGCCACTGGCAGCCACCTGATGAGGGTTCACAGGGTTCCTGGTCGGTGTAAACCTCGACTATGTCCGAAAGCTGGGTGCTCCCGTCATGGCTGTAGACGGCCACGTACCAATGACCGCCCTTGGGGCCGGGAGAGAGCATTATTTCGTAGGGTTCGTAGACCGAGGTCTCATCTTCGCCGCAGCACCACCCATCGGTCCAGACCCTGACGATGAGGCCGGGCACATAGTTGGCGTTGACATCGTAGACAAAGCCTTTGACCCCCGTGGTGCCACAGTTGGGGGTACAGGTCACGGTGCGACCGAGGCGGTATTGGTATTGCCCAGCAGGCGGTGCCGTTGGCCCAGGAGTTGCTGTCGGCGGTACCTCTGTAGCTGTTGGCGGTGCGGCCGTCGGCGGGGCTGGCTGTGGTGTGGCCGTGGGCGGGCGTGGTGTGGCTGTGGGCACCGCTTCGCCAGGAGCAGGGATAATCAAGGTCTGGCCAGGGTAGATGAGGCTGGGGTCTGCCAGGCCGTTGGCCTGCACGATAGCCTCGACGCTGACGCCATAACGCTGGGCAATCTGCGAGAGGGTCTCACCGGGCTGCACCACATGAGTTGTGCGGCCGGTCCGGGTCTCCGCAGGGGCAGGCGTAGCACTGGCCTCCGGAGGAGGGGCGCTTGTAGGTCCGCCTTCAGGTGTGGGCGTATCGGTCGGTGGCACCACCCTGGTGGCTGTAGGTGTGGGCAGGGGCGTTGGCGTGGGGGGTGGCGGAATGGGACTGGGTGTGGAGGTAGGAGTGAAAGTAGGCTTGGGCGTCCGCGTCGGGGTGGGCGCCGGTTTGTTGCTTTCCACCACTAGCATGATCAGTTGGCTGAAAACCAGATAGTTAAGCAACACCAGAATAGCGATTATGCTCCAATGTCTGCCTTTCATAAAGGATTCCTTTTTTATGGTAACTTCTTCCAGGCATATTATACCACTTTATAAGCCAGAACGCAACGTGGTGAGAACCGGCGGGCCTGCGCATTTTTATTGACAAGTTGGGCAAAAAGAGGTATAATGAATGCACTTGGCTCAAATCTACGATCAGATACATCACCTCTCTTTTAGAGGACACATCCGAGGTAGAAGAGAAAAGCTTAACCAACGTTTCCCCAAAGGTAGTGAGCGCCTCTCAGGCGTTCACTGGGATTGAATTTCAAATCATCCCCGCGAGCTTCAAAGGATCAAGGGGCCTGTAACGGGGAAGAATCCAAAGCCTGCGTCTCAGCGCCCTGATAGCTCGGTTGTCGCCCTCGTGCCTGTGGAGGTTAGACGGCCGAGCTTTTGTATTGCCTGCCGGGAGAGCCGCAATAGTTACGCCGGTAGAGAGCGTTCGGTAATTGCTCTGCTGCTTGGCTGCCTGACGATACCCTTCGACTACGCTCAGGGCGAGCATCGTTGGGCTGAAAGGGCAAAGGGCGGTAAACCGCCCTGGAGCAGCCCGCTTCAGCGGGCTTGGGCCTTTCAGCCTGGTGATTTATCACCGGGCGAGGGCCGGCAACGAGTTTCCGAATGCTCTCCGGTTATTCTAATTGAGGAGGGAGATAATCAGAGTCATGACTGTAATGCTTAGACCGGGGGAGTCACAGGAAAGCTTGCTCAAGCGTTTCCGCAAAGAAGTAACCAGGAGTCGCATCCTGAGCACCGTGCGCAAAAAGAGATGGTTCGTCTCCAAAAGCGAACAGCGTCGGATAGCGAAGCGCAAAGGTATCCGAAAGGCTAGAAGACGGCAGCGCCAACGCGTCAGGCGGAGATAGATTTGGAGGGTATTGGGGCTGCGGAAAGGACGAATGGAGCAAGCTATGGGATGACCGCCCCCCGGGTTCTGGTTGATCAGACTGTAAGGGAGGAGTTGAAATGTTTGGTATTGGCGACAAAGTTGTTCATCCGGCTCATGGAGCAGGGTTGGTGACCGGTATCAAGAAGGAGGATCTTCTAGATCAATATCATCGCTATTACATCATTGACCTGGCTGCTGATCACAGAACACTCATGATCCCGGTGAGCAAAGCTGAGGAAATAGGTCTGCGCTCTATCAGTCAAGGGGCGGCCCTTTCTCGGGTGTGGCGCACTTTGGGTGCGGCCGCTGAAGCGTTGCCTGACGACCACAGAAGGCGACAGGAGCGCATCCAAGAGAAGCTGAAGACGGGGGATGCGATTAGAGTAGCTGAGGTGATCCGTGATTTGTCTGCCCTCAAGCGCGAGGGCCATCTGACCTCCTTCGACACCAGGCTCCTTGATAGGGCCCGCCAGTTCCTGGCCTATGAGGTAGCCCTGGTAAAGGGGGTTCAGGTGAGCGAAGCCGAACGGATGATCTCTCAGACTTTGGATAAGAATAGGGGCGATTGAGGCTCAGTAGACCGCAATTCAGGTTTGTGATGCGCACTCTGTTTTTGAGGCGTTGAGGCGCCTACTACGAGCAGGAGTTGCGGTCTACCGAGGCTCTACATCTACTGACAGCGTGTCTGAAAAATGCTCGTAGTGGCGACTTGAGTCGCTAATGACCGGTGCTCTGCGGCTAGAAACGACTGAAGTCGTTACTACGAGCGCCGCCTCCCCGAATTTTCAGAC
>JAOZOT010000849.1 GCA_029933115.1 Anaerolineae bacterium
GAGGCCATAGGCCCGCCGGTGGTGGAAGCCTTACCCTCGGCGATCCATTCGATCACCTGCTCCGGTTCGGGTTTCTCACTCAAGGTCTCGTACATCATCGGCCCGGCACCATCGTAGCAAGCCGAGATGAGGACGATGGTCCCGCCGGGCTTGGTGACGGCATCGGCCAGCAAGATGGCTTTGCCCGATTGGATGAGATTAGTCTCCAGAGGATAACCAGAGGTGATGGTCACGTCGGCCAACTTGGGCACTGTCACCCCGTAGATTCCGAGAAGAACCTCAACGGCTTCCTTCTGCTCCGCCTCCACATCGCCCGCAAAGACCCTGTGTATCTCCTTCTGAGAGTTCAAGACGGTGTCAATCTTCATATCCAAGCCGACGATGCGAGCTGCCTCCAGCATGTCTTCCCAGAGGGGATTGCCTTCCAGAGTGCCTTGCATAGAGTTAGGGTCTCTGATCCAGACGTGATTCTTCTTGACCGTCTCCCGGCCGGAGATACCGGGCAGAACAATCTTGGGGCCACCACCGTAGCCGGCGAAGTAATGGGGATTACAGGTGCCGATGCCAATCTTCAGGCCGGCTTCAACGACCAGGCGGTTGGCCCAACAGGGAGTGCCCCGGCCGGTAGTGCCCACCAGAACCAGGTTATCCCGGTTGTCGGGGTCGTGGACGCTGACCTTGACCCGCCTCAGCACTTCCTCGCCCAGTTTGTCTTTCACCTCATCCTCCGTCGGATGACGATGGGTGCCACGAGCGATGATCACTTGGATGTCCTCGTCGGGGATGCCCAGGCGATTCAGTTCGTTGATCAGCGGCAGGGCGATTAATCCAACCGGCGTGGGACGAGTCTGATCCTCGCTGAGGATGACCGTCTTTTTGTTCTCCAGGTTGGGGATGATCTTTGACAACGGTTCCATACCGATGGGCTCTTCCAGCGCCCGCTTCACTTCGGCTTCGACGTCTTTGACAGCGGCCACGTCCCGAGGCTCAGCCATAGCCAGTAGATTCCAATCGTCTGGGAGGTCAAAGGTCAACCCTTCACCCTTGAAATACCCTCGGCCTTTCATCTGACGCCTCCTCAAAACTCTCTTTTATTTATTATCGCACATAAAAAGCCAAAAGTCAACAGGCGAACGCTCACA
>JAOZOT010000850.1 GCA_029933115.1 Anaerolineae bacterium
CTGGCCGACGCCGAACGAGGTCACTTTGAGCGATTGATGCTCAACTACGAGCACCTATCCGCGGTGGGTAGCTGGGCAGAATAATCGGGTGCGTATAATTTCGGGAGGTGAGAACATGGAGAAGTGGGAATGCCTGGCCTGCGGCTACATCTACGACCCGGCAGAAGGAGACCCCGAGAGCGGCATTGCCCCGGGCACGCCGTTCGAGGACCTGCCCGACGACTGGGTCTGCCCTGAATGTGGCGTGGGCAAAGATATGTTCGAAAAAGTCGAGTAGGAGGTACAAACCATGAGGAAAATGACTCAGGCCAACCTGGAAGCAGCTTTTGCCGGCGAGAGTCAGGCGCACATGAAATACGCCATCTTTGCCGACAAGGCAGAGGAAGAAGGCTACCCAGAGGTAGCGCGGCTGTTCCGCGCCATCTCCTTCGCCGAGCGGGTTCACGCTACCAACCACCTACGCGAGCTGGGCGGCATCGGCGATACGGTGGCCAACCTGGAAGTGGCCATCGGCGGCGAGAATTACGAGAACACCGAGATGTACCCCGCCTTCAACGCCGTGGCCAAACTCCAGGAAGAAAAGGGCGCCATGCGCAGCATCCATTACGCCCTGGAAGCGGAAAAAATCCACGAGGCAATGTACGGCGAGGCCAAAAACATGGTGGCGTCCGGCAGTGACATCCAGGCCGCAGCGGTTTTCGTCTGCCCCATCTGTGGGCACACGGTCATCGGCGAAGCGCCGGACAAGTGCCCCGTCTGCGGCGCACCCAAGGAAAAGTACCGCCGGTTTTAGCGAATAGGAGCAGCAGATAAGCCTGCAAAGGTGGACAAAGAGTCAAAGAAGGGGAAAGAGGAGGGTCTATCATGGTCAAGGAAGTGGATTCCTGCGTACAACCGGCAGCAGGACCGTTGAGCCCAGAGCCATCTCCCCAGGAGGGGACACCAGCGCCAAAGGAGGAAGTCAAAATGGCAATAGCACGCGTAGGCAAAGAAGCGCCAGACTTTGAAGCCTCGGCCTATATCGCCGGCGAGGGCTTCAAGAACGTCAAGCTCTCCGACTATCGAGGTCAATGGGTAGTGCTCTGCTTCTACCCCGGCGATTTCACCTTCGTCTGACCGACGGAACTGTCGGCAGTTGCCG
>JAOZOT010000333.1 GCA_029933115.1 Anaerolineae bacterium
CGCCCTTCCCCTGCTCAGCCTGGCGATTTATCGCCAGGCGGGAGGCGGTGACTGCGGAGCGAGTAGCGGGTGAGAGATAGAGAAAAGACAGACGATTCGGCTCTTCTGGTTCTGGTGCCCGTTTTCAACGAGGGGCCACACGTGAAAGAAATACTGACGGACATCCGTCGCTACACCGCTGCTGACATTCTGGTCGTCAACGACGGGTCCACAGATGATTCGCTGGCTCGAATCAAAGAATCCGACGTGACTCACATCATCAACCACGAGCAGAACCTGGGGCCGGGTGGGGCTTTGATGAGCGGCTTTCGGTTTGCCACGGAACGCTCCTACCGGGTCCTCGTCACCATGGACGCCGATGGCCAGCACGAGGCCAGGGACATCCCTCGTTTCCTGGAAGCGATTGAAGGCGTGGACCTGGTGGTGGGCAGTCGTTACCGGCCTGATTCTGAGAGGAGAAGCGTTCCTCCCAAACACAGAGCGTGGGCCAGCGGAGTATTGACCCGCTTGGTGCGCCGGTACACCTCTTACGACATTACCGACTGTGCTTCTGGCTTCAGGGCCTACAAAGTCTCTGCTCTGCGGAAGTTGAACCTCACGGAAAAAGGCTACGCCTGGCCCTTTCAGTTGTGGATCCAGGCCGCCCGCGCCGGTTTGCGGGTCAGGGAGATACCCATTGCCCTCATCTACTTTCAATCCGCGGAGGATGCCCAGGCCGAGTCCAGGCTGATCAAAAAGACCGTCGGTTATTGTCGGTGGGTGATGCAAAGGGAGATGAGAGCGGGGGAGCAGAACCTTTGGCGGAGGGCTTGGTGGCTTCTCCAGGAGCGGTTTTTCTTACTAAATTCCAACCTATTTCTGACCTTGTTCTAACTTTTTTACCCTATAATTGGGGTGTCAACCACATTATGAAAAGGCTCTTGGCTGTCTGAACGATGCCCATTGCTTTTTCTTTGTGTAATCGGAGGTGGGCGCTTCCACCTCCAGGGAGAGGATATTAATGCAAACGGGGACCAATCAATCGAAAAGAGCCCTACAAAGGGCTGTAATTCTCGTGGTATCGTGCCTGTTGCTTGGCGGTGGGCTTTGGCTGGCATCATCGCTGGGCGCAGTTGAGGCGGGGCCTGTTCAGGACGACGTTTCCTGGACCGATACTTTCACCGACACCCTGGGCATATCCCTTGCGAACAATACGACGGTGGATACCGTCCAGGAGGAAGTGGTGCTCTCGCCTGCTGAAATCTTTGCCCAGACCGATTGGAGCGGGGGGCCTGGACTTGTCAGCACCACAGTCACGACCGATCGTTACGACAGCGGCACGGGGGTGGACATCATCACGGCCGGCCAGGTCGGTCTGGGTTACACTCTGGTCGCTGATGGCAGCCGGGCCGACCTCAATCAGGATGGCTACCTGGACCTCGTCTTCAGCAACTATTGCAGCGGCACTATCTCGACGACCTGGCAGTACGAGATAAACAGCTACATCTATTGGGGCGGGCCCGACGGCTATACCACCACCAATCGTTTGGAGCTACCCACCCGGGGAGCCAGCAGCAACACCGTGGCCGACCTGGACCAGGACGGCTATCTGGACATCGTTTTCAGCAACGTGGGACGGGGTTCCGGTTCTGCTCCCACCCCTGATGTCAATAGTTACATCTATTGGGGAAGCAGCCAGGGCTACAGTGAAACCAACCGTACTGAACTCCCCGCCAGCGGGGCCACCGGTTCTTCGGTGGCAGACTTGGACGGAGATGGATCTCTGGACATTGTGTTCAGCCGCTACATAGTCTTACTCCCGGGCTTTCCCTATTACTCTTACGAAACAGATAGCTACATCTACTGGGGGGACAATGGCACTTACACCACTGCCAATCGCACAGGCTTACCGACGAAAGGGGCGGTGGGCAATTACGTGATTGACCTGGACCAGGATGGGTATCTGGACATTATCTTCAGCAACTATCGACAGGACGGTGGCGATTACATCTCCACTACCTACGAGATAGACAGCTACATCTACTGGGGAGATGGCACCAGAAACTATACAGACACCAGACGCACGGAACTGCCTACCATCGGCGCCCACGGCAGCTCGGTGGCCGACCTCAACAGAGATGGGGCTCTGGACCTTGTCTTCAGCAACCGTAATACCGGTGACGGCAGTGAGTACGTCTATGACCTCAATAGCTACATCTACTGGGGGGATGGCAGCAGAAACTACACCGTCACCAATCGCACCGAGTTGCCTACTATGGGCTCGTATGGCAACTCGATAGCCGACCTGGATGGGGACACCTGGCCGGACATCATCTTCAGCAACCACCAATCCAGCCCGGTGACTCACACCATTGACAGCTATATCTACTGGGGAAGCGGCGCCGGCTACACTGTTACCGGCCGCACAGACCTGCCCACCATCGGCGCGGCCGGCAACACAGTGGGCGATCTGGACAACGACGGCGACCTGGACATCGTCTTCAGCAACCGCCGCAGTGGCGAGGACCACAATCAGGACAGCTACATCTGTTGGGGAGACGGCACCAGAAACTATACGACCACCAGACGGATGCTGCTTCCCACTCTAGGCACCATTGGCAACTCGGCGGTGGGCAGCCCCATCGCCAGCGCCAACACCACCTTTGGCACCATTTACGCCCAGCCCATCACCGGCAGCACCACTATTGCCGAGGCAATGGTCACCCCGCGTGTCTATGCTCCCACCGGCGTCATCACTGCGGCCGGCTTCGACGGGGGCGTGGTCCACCATTGGAAGAGGGTGGTCTGGAACGCCGCCATCGAGCCCGGCACCAACATCACCATCGAGGTGGCCACCAGCAACGACGGCGCCAGTTGGTCGTCGTGGAGCGAGGTGGGCGGCAGCGTCACCGGCACCAACCAGTACACGCTCAACGCCCAATCCCGTTACCTGCGCTACCGGGCTATTCTTCAATCGTCTCCCGACCATCGCCGCACACCGATACTCTACGACATCACTTTCTACGGCGATTACGAACCCGGTGGCGACGTCACCTCGGTGCCGGTTGAACCGGTCTCTCTCGGCGCGTGGAAAGAGATCACCTGGACGGCGGACATTGCCACAGGCCAGGCTATCACCGTTCAGGTGTTGGACGGCGGCGGGACGCCGATCCCCGATGCTCACCTGGCGGGGAATTCGGCGGGCTTTACTTCTCCGGTGGACATCTCGGCGCTGGACGTGAGCACCTACCCCAGCCTGACGCTCAAAGCTTTCCTGACCACCGACGCTCTCACCACCACCCCCGCCCTGCAGGATTGGAGGGTGACCTGGTTCGGCTCTCCCGTCTCGATCACGCTGACTCCAGATCCAGAGTCGCTCCTGGCGGGCGAGGCAGTGACCTATACTGTGACGGCCAGGGATGCTCACGGGCAGGAGTGGGACGTGACCTCCTCAGCAGGTTTCACCGTTACCGTGGGGGCCGGCGGCAGTTGGAGCGACAATGTGTACACCTCACAGATGGCGGGCACCTGGACGGTCACCGCTACCTACGAAGGTCTGGTGGACACCGCCGCGCTGACGGTCAATCACGCCGGCCTGGACCGCGTGGACCTGACGCCTGAACTGGCCACGCGTGCGTCCGGGCAATCCATCTCCTACGCTCTCACGGCCTACGATGCCTACGACAACCCGTGGGACGTCACCGCCGGCGGAAGCTACACCATCGCCTCCGGGGCGGGCGGAGAGTGGGCGGCCAACGTCTATACCGCCGAGGTCGCCGGCACCTGGACGGTGACGGGGACGTACAGTGGGGAGAGCGACACGGCTACCTTGACGGTGACCGCCGGGGCACTGAACTACATCGTGGTCTGCACGGACGCCGGCGGACAGAACCCGGCCGGCGACCACACCATGACCACCAACGACACGTGGACGCTGTACGCCGCCGGCTACGACGTCAACGACAACTTTGTGGCCAACCAGGTGGTGACGTGGACGGTCTCGGGCGGCATCGGCGTGGTGACTCCGACCACCGGCCTTTCAACGACGCTGGACGCCACCACGCCGGGGACGGGGCGGGTGAAAGCAGCACACGCGACGGCGGGCGACGACGAGACCGGAGACATCACGGTGACCGTCGGGACATTGGATCACATCGTGGTCTGCACGGACGCCGGCGGACAGAACCCGGCCGGCGACCACACCATGACCACCAACGACACGTGGACGCTGTACGCAGCCGGCTACGATGCCGACGGCAACTTTATCGGCAACCAGAGCGTGACCTGGGATGAGACCGGCACCCTCGACGACGTATCGGGCAGCGGCCTCAGCAGCTACACCTTTGACCCGGCGACGATGAACACCAGCGGGACGATCACGGTGGACGATGGCAGTGGGCACAGCGATGCCACAGGTATCATCACCGTCAACCCTGCGGCCTACATCTTCCTGCCCATAATTCTAAAGTAGCTGCCTGCGG
>JAOZOT010000851.1 GCA_029933115.1 Anaerolineae bacterium
CGGTCATAGTAACCGCCCCACGTCAGGTATTCGCCAGTCCAGTTGGCGTTTGTGAGTGGGATGAGGCTTGAAGGGGCGGATGCACTCTTCGACGGTGACGTTGCCCAGAACCTCTATCTCCCCCAGGTCGGCTTTGCCCAGCCCGCCGAGTTTACAATAGTGCAGGTAGCCAATCTCGTCCAGGTCGAAGCCCATGATCCGCACGGCCACGGCGTCGGCGGCCAGGAAATCGGCGCTGGCGATGGCCAATCCCAGCTCAACCGGGTCACCGTGGGTGGGGCCGCTGCCTTCCATGCCCACGTAACCATCAATGACGCTCAGGTGGGGGGCCATGACCTTGGCCAGGGTGTAGAGGTTGAGGTTCATGGCCGGGTAGCCCTGGTGGAGGGCGAACTTGTCGCTGCGATTCAGGCTCCGCAGGGCGCCGGTTCTGACCTCGGTCAGGAGGGGCGACTGCTTCAGACCGGCGGGCACGAACCGGCCCACAGCGCGGAGCAGGCTGCTGCTGCCCTCCCTCCCCACGTCACGGATCATGCTGCCCACAACGATGTTCTTCAGAGAGAGGGTAACCAGAACGGTGTCGTGGGTTTTGGGTGGCCCGATGGCGACGCGATAGTCGCTCTCGACCACGCTTCTGGCGGCCCGTAGTCTCAGGGGGCGCAGGTGGCGGTCGTAGACCTGGACCCAGACCCAATCGTCCCGGTTGAGGTCAACGAGCTGGACACCGTACTCATCCGCCAAGTCCAGATAGCCAAAGTTGCGGTAGCCGTCGAAGGTGTCGGAGAGGGCCGCGCCTTCGGCGATGGTGATGGGGCCATCGTAGCGCGGGCGCAGAAAATCCAGCAGGGCCCGCACGCCCTCTACGTGGGTGGCTGCCACTTGGCGCGTGGTGGACACAAAGTTGACCTTGATCAGGATGTCCTTTACTTCATCCAGTTTGATGTCGTCTCTGATGAGATCCAGCGCCTTTGCAATGTTGTCATAACGACTATCGCCCTTGATAAGGGCGACTCTGCTTCCGCCTTGCATCTCTTCCGTCCGTATCTTTTTCTCCAAAGTTTTAAAACCCTCTCCCCTTGGTTTGCTTCGTGTCTTGGTGCCTTTGTGGTACTCACTACCGGACACTTTTTCCCGGCGC
>JAOZOT010000334.1 GCA_029933115.1 Anaerolineae bacterium
GCGGAAGTGCGGAATGACGGAGGCGCGGAAAAGGCCTCCGCGTATTCCGCCTTTCCGTCCTTCCGCGTTCCCGGCGTTCTCCCTGCGCAAGAGTGAGACTCCGTGCATTCCGCGCTCCCAATGCCCCCACCGTGTAGGAGCCAACGGCACGGGAAGATTCCGCGTTCCCAATGCTCCCACGCCCGCGCAGGAGCCAACGGCATAGGAAGAAATTCCGCGAGTTCCGCGTTTCCGTACTTCCGCGATCTATGCAAAGGAGAAGTGAAAATGCAGCAAACTATCTACAAGAAATTGGCTCAGCGGCTGGACGCCATCCCCAACGGCTTTCCGGCTACTGAGAGCGGGGTCGAGCTAAAGATCCTGGAGTGGATGTTCACGCCCGAGGAGGCGGCTCTGGCCGCAGAGATGCGCTTGAAGGCCGAGAGCGCGGAAGAGATCGCCACTCGGGCCGGCCAGGACCCGCAGACAGCCTATGCCACTCTGAAAGGAATGGTCCGCAAGGGGCTCATCTACGCCAAACGAGCCGAAGGCAAACTCAAATTCGGGCTGCTGCCCTTTGCCGTCGGCATCTACGAAGAGCAACTGAGGCGTATAGACAAAGAATTTGCCCAGATGTTCGAGGACTATTATCAAGAAGCCCTGCACAAAGCCCTGCTCGGCCAGCCGGCCCAACTGCGAGTCATCCCCGTCGAGGAGAGCATCCCCGTTGACATCGAGATTTTCCCCTACGAACGGGCCTCGGAACTCCTGAATCGAGCCCGGTCCTTCGGGGTTAGAGACTGCATCTGTCGCACCCAGCAAGCCCTGCTGGGCAACCGCTGCGAGTATCCCATGGAAAGCTGCCTGGTCTTTGCCCGCGCCGAAGGAGTCTTTGCGAACGACCCCATCACCAGGGAAATCACCAAAGAAGAGGCTTTCCAGATTCTGCGAGAAGCCGAGGAGGCAGGCCTAGTCCACTCCTCCGGCAACTATCGCCAGGGCCACTACTACATCTGCAACTGCTGCACCTGCTGCTGTGCCCTCATGCGCGGCATCACCGAACTGGGCATCCCCACTGCGGTGGCCAGGTCCGATTTCTACGCTGCCGTTGACAGCGAACTTTGCACAGCCTGCGAGACCTGCCTGGAACGTTGCCGGTTCGGCGCGCTATCGGTGGACGACGTCTGTCAGGTGGATCGGGTCCGCTGTGTGGGGTGCGGCCTGTGCGTGTCCACCTGCCCCAGCGGAGCCCTGCGGCTGGAGAGGAAACCTCCCGCAGAGAGGACACCTCTGCCGGAAGGCCGCAAGCAGTGGTGGGTGGAGAGGGCCAAGAATCGCCAGATTTCTCTGGAGGACATGCTGTAGAGCAGCTCGTAGTAACGACTTCCAGTCGTTCCCAGAGCAGCTAAACGCCACTACGAACACTTTTCAGACAGGCTTCAGGAGGATCAATGCCACCGGAAACGCGCCAGCGTTTGCGCGTCACTTTTGCCAAAGGCGAGCCCATCAAATACATCTCCCATCTGGACCTGATGCGCGCTTGGGAGAGAGCGTTGCGCCGGGCCCAGGTGCCTTTGGCCTACTCGGAGGGCTTTAACCCGCGGCCCAAAATCACCATCGCTGCCCCGCTGCCGGTGGGCTTCACCGGGCGCGGTGAGGTGATGGATGTCGTGCTCTTGCGCCGCACCTCTCCCTACAACTTTGCCAAACGCCTCAAGCCTCACCTGCCGCCGGGCCTGGAAATCCTCTCCGTCGAAGAAGTCTACCTTCGCTTGCCCTCATTGCCGTCGCAGATGCGCCACGCTGAGTATCGGGTGGTGGTGGAGAGTGGGGAGACGTTGGCCGAGATGGAAGAGCGGGTGGAGCGAGTGCTCTCGGCCCAGAGCCTGCCCCGCCGGCGGGAGCGAAAAGGCAAAGTGACCGAATACGATCTGCGTCCTCTTATTGACGACCTGTGGGTAGAGGGCCGCCAGGGGAGCGCCTACGTCTTGGGGATGCGGCTTCAGGCCGATAGCCAGGCCACCGGCCGCCCCGACGAAGTACTGGAGGCCATGGGCCTGGGCGACGTGCCCCGTTCCATCGAGCGAACGCAGTGCTTGTTTGGAGAAGCTGGAAATTAGCATTGGGAGCTGGGAATTGGAAATTGAGAGTTGGAAATCGGACATCCTGAAAGGCTTGAATTCGGCGCAAAGGGAAGCAGTGCAACTCATCGAGGGACCGGTGCTGGTTTTGGCCGGTCCGGGCAGTGGCAAAACCCGCGTTCTCACCCGGCGGGTGGCTTACCTGGTGAAAGAGTGTGATTGTGAGCCCTATCGCATCATGGCTGTCACCTTCACCAATAAGGCGGCCCGCGAAATGAAGGAGCGCCTGCATCACCTCTTGGGCGAGCGGCTGAAGCAATTGACCATTGGCACCTTCCATGCTATCTGCGTCCGCATCCTGCGCCGCGAAGCCCGGCACCTGAGTATCCCCTCCAGCTTTGTTATCTACGATGCCGCCGACCAACTGAGCCTCATCCGCCAAGCTCTCAAAGACCTTAACCTGGACGACAAGACCTATCGGCCGTCGGCCATTCAGGCTGCTATCTCCAGAGCCAAGAGCGAGTTGATAGGCCCCGCTGAATACCGGCCGCAGACCTACTGGCAGGAGGTGGTCAGCCGGGTCTACCGGCGCTATCAGGAACTCCTGGCCGCCAACTCGGCCCTGGACTTTGACGACCTCCTGATGGCGACTGCCCGCCTGTTCGGGGAGCATGAGGATGTGCTGAGCAAGTACCGGCGGCGCTATCGCTACATCCTGGTAGACGAGTTCCAGGACACCAACATGGCTCAGTACGAACTGCTGAAGCTCCTGAGTGGGAAGCATCACAACCTCTTCGTGGTGGGCGACGAAGACCAATCCATCTATCGCTTTCGCGGGGCTGACTTTCGCAACATCCAACGCTTCCGCAACGACTACCCCGAAGCCAGGATCGTCCTCCTGGAAAAGAACTATCGCTCCACCCAGACCATCCTGGACGCAGCCAAAAGCGTCATCGCCCTCAACCTCCACCGTACCCCCAAGGAGCTTTACACCGACAAAGGGCGAGGGGTTCCTATCACTGTCTTTGAGGCCTACAACGAGCAAGAGGAGGGCCAGTACGTGGTGGACGAAATCCGGCGCTTGGTGGCTCAGGGGTTCTGCCGCCCCGGCGATTGCGCCGTCATGTACCGCACCAATGCCCAGTCGCGGCCCATCGAGGATGCCTTCGTCTGGCGGGGGATGCCCTACAAGCTGGTGGGGGCCACCCGTTTCTACGAGCGCCGTGAGATCAAAGACGTTTTAGCCTACCTCCGTCTGCTCCATAACCCCTACGACAATGTCAGCCTGGCTCGGGTTATCAATGTACCTCCACGAGGCATCGGCAGCAAGACGATGGCTCAACTGGAGAGGTGGGCCGGGGAGATGGGGGTAGCAATCTACGATGCCTTGCAGATGGTGCAGGAGGGGAAAAAGGGAACTGAAGCGCCTCTCTCGTCGCGGGCACGGAAAGCTTTGCTGGGATTTGCTACCTTGCTGGAAGGACTCATTGCCGCCCGAGGGAAGCTGGACCTGCTGGATTTGTTGGATTTCGTCCTGGATAGGACAGGCTACGCTGACTATGTGCGGGATGGCACCGAAGAAGGCCGAGACCGGTGGGCCAACATCATGGAGTTGCGCACGGTGGCCAAAGAGTACGTCGAGTTGCCCGCCGAGGCGGCTCTGACCACTTTTTTGGAAGAGGTGGCCCTGGTCTCTGACGTGGACAACCTGGATGAGCAGGTAGATGCACCCACCTTGCTGACCTTGCACATGGCCAAGGGGCTGGAGTTTCCGGTGGTTTTTATAGTGGGTATGGAAGAAGGCATCCTCCCCCACAACCGCTCCATGGATGACCCAGACCAGATGGAAGAGGAGCGCCGCCTCTGTTACGTGGGCATCACCCGGGCCAAAGAACGCCTCTATCTGATTCACACCTTCCGGCGCACCCTCTTCGGCC
Source organism: Anaerolineae bacterium (assembly GCA_029933115.1). Taxonomy (GTDB): domain Bacteria; phylum Chloroflexota; class Anaerolineae; order E26-bin7; family E26-bin7; genus E26-bin7. The sequence goes on from JAOZOT010000334.1 coordinate 3,998, forward strand.
AGAGCGAACTGGGCCAGCCGTCCCGTTTCATCAGGGACATCCCCGCTCACCTGATCAAAGGCCGCCAGGTGGCCGAGGTTGCGGAGACATCTCTGAAGCCTCAGTCTGCCCTGGAGGCCCGGTTCAAGACCGGCGACATGGTATGCCACCCCAAGTTCGGCCAGGGGATGGTCATTGAAAGCGTTGTCGTCGGCGGTGACGAGGAAGTGACGGTGGCCTTTGAGCATCAGGGCTTCAAGCGCCTTCTGGCCAGCTTCGCCCACCTGGAAAAGGTCGGCGGCTAACCGTTATTTTTAAGGTTGGGGGAGATTGACATTTTAGCACCGGCTGTGTTATAATCATTATGTAGCGTATTTTTGACGCTGCCTGCTCAATGTGACATACATTTGGCGGGAGAACTATGTTTCGCTCTCAGGATTTGGTTTTCACTCTCTATGGCGATTATATCCGTCACCGAGG
>JAOZOT010000852.1 GCA_029933115.1 Anaerolineae bacterium
CTTCGATGGTCATGATGTGATTGAAATCTCCATCAGGATTCTTATCTTCCATCGCTGGCTTTACCTCCCCAATTCTATCCGCAAGTCTCAGCAGATCAATGCGGGTTCGTAGTGCGCACTTTTTCGAGGCGATAGATCGCCCACTACGAACAAGAGCCGCGATCTACTGGATCTCAGCGCGTATCATTATATGTTACTTTTGCACCGTTGTCAATAATAAAGTATCATAAAATATCACTATTCAACTCAGGAAAATTCACCGCTACCTCTACATTTTTCACACCCTCCCACACAGCTTGCGAGCCCTGCGAGAGGGTCACTGCCCACAGAAGCGACTTCCTTTGGCAACTCGGGCCGGGTTATGATATAATATTTGTATGAGCTTCTTGACTCACCTTGAATGTCCCGAATGTGAGCGGGATTTCCCGGCCGATGTGGTGCAAAATTTGTGCCCCTGCGGTGCTCCTCTCTTCGCCCGCTACGATCTAGATCGGGCAGCGGCCGAGTTGACAAAAGAAGAATTGGCAGAGCGACCACCTTCCCTGTGGCGCTACCAGGAGCTTTTGCCCGTCGTCAATCCAGAGAACATTGTCAGTTTGGGCGAGGGCTTTACCCCTTTAATTAAAGCTGAACGCCTGGGAAAGGAGCTGGGGCTCAACCATCTGTACATCAAGGACGAAGCCCAAAATATCACCGGCAGCTTCAAAGCGCGGGGGCTGGCTGTAGCTGTGGCCAAAGCCTACGAACTGGGCGTGCGAGAGATAGTCATACCTTCAGCGGGCAACGCGGGAGGAGCTCTGGCCGCCTACGCGGCCCGTGCCGGGGTGAGAGCCCATATATTCATGCCCCAAGACACCCCTCAAGCCAATATCCGTGAATGTCAGATAGCAGGAGCGGACGTTCATCTGGTGGAAGGGTTCATCACAGATGCCGGCGGGCTGGCCACCCGGGAGGCCAGGGAGAACGGCTGGTTCAACATCTCTACCATGTGGGAACCATATCGGCTGGAGGGCAAGAAGACTATGGGCTACGAGATAGCCGAACAACTCGGGTGGGAGTTGCCCGAAGTCGTCATCTACCCTACCGGCGGCGGCACGGGGCTCATAGGCATGTGGAAGGCTTTTACCGAGATGAGCC
>JAOZOT010000853.1 GCA_029933115.1 Anaerolineae bacterium
GCGTCTCCACCTCCACCCGCTCCCGCGCCAGGGCCCAGCGCTGCACCTCCTGCCGCCGCAGGCCGATGGTGGTGGTTTCGGCAAAGACCAGGGCGGCCAGAGCCTCGGCCTGGGCTGGCGGGCAGGTGACCGAGAGGATAGTGCCAGGGCGGTTCTTCTTCATCTGCACCGGCGTCAGGTAGACGTCCAGCGCCCCGGCAGTGAAGAGACGCTCCATGAGGTGGCCGTAGAACTCGGGGTTCAGGTCGTCAATGTTGGCTTCCAGCAGGGTGAGGGTTTCCATACGGGCGTCGAGGGCAGGAGAGGTGGTGCCCACCAGCAGCCGCAGCAGGTTGGGGAAGGGGAAATCCCTCTGCCCAGCTCCGTAGCCGATCCCCTCCACAGTCATAGGAGGGAAGGGACCAAAATCTTTGGCCAGAGTGGTCAGGATGGCCGCCCCGGTGGGAGTGACCAGCTCCCCCTCCACGTCCCGTGAGAGCACAGGCACCCCCTGGAGCAGTTCGACGGTGGCGGGCGCCGGCAGGGGCAGTCGGCCGTGGGCGCAGTCCACGAAGCCGTGCCCCAGAGGCAACGTCGAGGCGTAGATTTCCTCAACGCCCAGCAGCCACAGGCCTACCACCGACCCGACGATGTCAATGATGGCGTCAACCCCACCCACCTCGTGGAAGTGAATCCGATCGGGCGTGGTGCCGTGCACCCTGGCCTCGGCCACGGCCAGGCGGCGGAAGACCTCCACGCTCGTTTCCTTGACTTCGGCTGGAAGCTGGCTGGTGCCAATTAGCTCCTCGATCTCAGCCAGGTGCCGTTCCTGGCTCGTCTCGCTGACCAGCACTCTGACCGCTGTGGCGGCGATGCTCTGCTTCTGAACCCGGTCTATCTTCAGTTCGTAGCCGGACAGGTTCAGCTTGTTCAGCTCCCCTTGCCAGACCTCTGGTTCGAGGCCAGCATCCAGCAGCGCACCGAGAATCATGTCGCCGCTGGCTCCGGCGAAACAATCGAAATAGGCTATCCTCATGCCCCCACCTCCGACAACTTGTTGATGATGTGTGCCAGGTAGCCTGCTCCGAAGCCGTTGTCAATATTGACCACGGCCACGCCCGGGGCGCAGGAGTTCAGCATGGCCAGCAGGGCCGCCA
>JAOZOT010000039.1 GCA_029933115.1 Anaerolineae bacterium
CCCGACCTGGGCGACAAGGTTTCAGTCCCCCGAAGGGGATTTTGCCTTTTGCTACACCGCATCGGTTGGCTTACTTGAGGGCGAGGTACGCGGACGTTTCAGTCCCCCGAAGGGGATTTTGCCTTTTGCTACCCTCAGAAGTCACAACCTGGGGACTTGGAAGAAGTACAAGGCTAACGGTCTCAGTCCCCCGAAGGGGATTTTGCCTTTTGCTACCTTGGCACGAGCACGATTGCTCCGCGCAGGTCGCGCTGGTTTCAGTCCCCCGAAGGGGATTTTGCCTTTTGCTACTTAACCGCATGCGAGCGGAAGGTTCCCGAAGGTTTCGTTGCCGTTCAACGGTTTCAGTCCCCCGAAGGGGATTTTGCCTTTTGCTACCCGGTTAACCGGTTCACCGGCGCCGGGCACCCGGACTGGGTGCACTGTTTCAGTCCCCCGAAGGGGATTTTGCCTTTTGCTACCTAGCCCTTCAGGGTCGGCATAGCCTCTGGGAGTATCCTCGGGGTTTCAGTCCCCCGAAGGGGATTTTGCCTTTTGCTACTCGTCTTTGACCTCCGGGAAGGTCGGTGTGACGTGAGTCTTGGGGAGCCAGGGTTTCAGTCCCCCGAAGGGGATTTTGCCTTTTGCTACCTGGGCTTATATTGCCAAGCCCAGAATATCAACAAGAGTTTCAGTCCCCCGAAGGGGATTTTGCCTTTTGCTACAAGGTGCAGGCCGGATCCAAAGGCGGCGTCGGCCGCGTGTTTCAGTCCCCCGAAGGGGATTTTGCCTTTTGCTACCTCTACGTGACGGGAACGATAATACTCCGTCTCGTGGAGGCGAAGGTTTCAGTCCCCCGAAGGGGATTTTGCCTTTTGCTACCAGAGAGGGTCGAGGCACAGCACAGGATCCGCATTGGCCAGGTTTCAGTCCCCCGAAGGGGATTTTGCCTTTTGCTACCTGAGGAGTCCCCGGTGTCGTCCGACTTCGGCGACGAAGTTTCAGTCCCCCGAAGGGGATTTTGCCTTTTGCTACCACTCTCGAGCAGTTAGTTGAAGTTTACCGCCAGCTGCGGTTTCAGTCCCCCGAAGGGGATTTTGCCTTTTGCTACCTTTGGGGGTTGGAGGGAGGAGGGGATCGTCGTAGTCCCCAGCCCGGAGAGGTTTCAGTCCCCCGAAGGGGATTTTGCCTTTTGCTACCTGATAATGTCGGCTGCATCATTCCCCAGGTCAATGTCTACGCGGTTTCAGTCCCCCGAAGGGGATTTTGCCTTTTGCTACTATACCGCAACATTCACGGCGGGCTGATGCGCGTGCCGTTTCAGTCCCCCGAAGGGGATTTTGCCTTTTGCTACCAGAACTCGGCCGCCAGGTAAGACGCAAGACGCTCTGTTTCAGTCCCCCGAAGGGGATTTTGCCTTTTGCTACCGGGCTGCTCGCCTGGCAGAGGACGCCGACTTCGGTCGGCGTATCGTTAGCGTTTCAGTCCCCCGAAGGGGATTTTGCCTTTTGCTACTTCAAGGGCTTTGGTTACGAGGCCACCTATCAGGGCGGCGGCCTCTGGAAAGTCAAAGGTTTCAGTCCCCCGAAGGGGATTTTGCCTTTTGCTACACGTGGTTGGCGACGGAGAGCAGATCAAGTACCTGCTCAATCGTTTCAGTCCCCCGAAGGGGATTTTGCCTTTTGCTACCGGACCCAGCCGCCATCGCCGCCACTACCGCCTCTGCTCCCCCGGAGGTGGTGGGTTTCAGTCCCCCGAAGGGGATTTTGCCTTTTGCTACAGAAAGGAGGAAGACAATGGCCAGAATCATATTTGGCAAAAACACGGTTTCAGTCCCCCGAAGGGGATTTTGCCTTTTGCTACTGCTCCCTTTCACCTCCAATAGGGCTCATTCCCCAATTGTACACCACTTCTTCCCTCTTCTGTGACATGCGGACTGCCCCTTTCTGGGTTCATTTTACACAAAACACCCGTTTTTCTCAAATCCGAGCATCACCACGTACCCCAAATACCCGGGGGATGCTCGATTTTCCTTACTCTACCACCACTAACTGTGGCCCTTTTCCCTCCCCCACCTACTACTACTGGCACTCTCCTACTCCTGATTTTCGAGCATCGCTAAAACGTGCCCTACCCCCCTCGATGCTCGAAATTTCACACCACGATGGCCCCCGGCTCCTCCCACAGCACTTCCGCCCCGCCGGTCACTTCCGTCTTCCCCACACACCTGGCACACAGATAGTAGTAACGCACCCGATCCACCCTGGGCTTGATCACCTTCAGCGTGGCCCGCTTCATGCGCGCCAGCCCCTTCTCGTCCAACAAACACTCGAACACGCTGTATTGCACCGGGGTGCCATAGTTCAACAAGGTGTTGTGCAGCTTGGTCCGCCGCCGGTCGTTGGAGATGTCGTAGACCACCAGCACGAATTGTTTGGTCATCGGTCCTTAGTCCTTGGTCCTCAGTCCTTGGTCGCCGGTCGCGAGTGCGAATTGAGGGGTGTGAACTGTCGCTACTTCGTTAGAAACGGCTCATATCGTTCCCGCTGACCTTCGATCACTTTCCGCAGCAAACGAGCCTGCACCTCGAAGCACTTCTGATAGGTCAAGCGCCGCCCGGCCAGGGGATGGATCACCTCGGTCTGCAACCGGGCCGTGTACTGACTCAGGAAGTCCCGCAGGCCCGAACGACGCAGGATGACACCCCCTTTGGGGCCAGGCCGAAAGTCCTTCGGGGTCAACATCCGCTTGTTCACCACCGTTAACACCACCGAATCCACGATGACGCTGCGGAACTCTTCCACCAGGTCCAGAGCCAGCGCCGGACGCCCGTATTTGTCGGCGTGGAAGAAGCCGTCGTACGGGTCCAACCCCACTACTTCCAGGGCAGTCATCATATTGTGTCCCAGCAGGGTATATCCCAGGCTCAACATGGCGTTCACCGGATCGCCCGGCGGCCGCCGCACCCGCTTTTCGAAGCCCCACTCCGCCGGTATTGCCTGACGGAGAACCCGAAAATATGCCCTCGCACCAACTCCTTCCAATCCGCGCAGGGTGTCCATGTCTGGCGCATCATCTACCTGCTTGATGGCTGCTGTGATCTCCTCGATGGGCGCCACGTCTATCTCCGCGCGAGTTCGACACAGTCGCCGGGCCAGCGTGCGCTCGTTGCGCAGCTTGCCCCCCACGATGGCCCGCGCTATCTCCAGGCAGAATCCCTCGTCCCCCGCCCGTTCGTACTGCTTGTGCCGCAGCGGGATGTTCTTGGCCGTCGGCGGCACCAGCCGCCCGCGCAGGGCCCCGGTGCGGCTGACGAAGGCCAGTCCCACCCCGGCCTCCAGCAGGGCCAGCAAGGCCGGCGTGGTGGCCCCCACCCGTCCTACCAGCACCACGTCCGAGACCCGGCTCAGAGGCACCCGCAGCAGCACTTCGTCGTCCTTGGTCACCAGAAGGCGTCGGTATTCTTTCTCCACCAATGCCCCCGGTTCGGTCACATAAAGTGTGGCCATCTACTCATATCCATCCGGCACATAGTCGTAGAACAGCCAACGGTCGAAGCCGCCCTTGACCTCAATGCGCTTGTTTTCACAGATGAAGCTGTAGGTATCGCGGTAGAAATGCACCCCCAGGTAGTCAAAGCCTTCGTCGAAGTGGGTGATCGCCGTCTTGCTCGGCTCCAGACGCAGCTTCAACATGGCCAAGATGTTCTCTGTGTCCTGCCAGGCCGACTCTGCCTCCTTATGACTCAGGCAGAAGACGCAGAAGTCGTCGGCGTACCGCACCGGCGAGTAGCCCAGTTCGGTCAGTGCCAGGTCCAGGCGATGCAGGTAGACGTTGCAAAGGAGGGGCGAGATCACCGCTCCCAGGGGGATGCCCACCGCTCGCTCCGGGTTGCGCCGTCCGGCCCGTAGCCACTGCTCGATCAGCCGCAGCACAACAGGGTCGTCTATCTCTTCTCGCACGAATCGCATCAGCAGGCCATGATCCAGGCTGTCGAAGCACTCGTCTATGTCCGCGTCCAACACCCACTTCAGGCCGGCATCACGATATTGGAGGATGGTATGTACTGCGTCGCGCAGCCCTCGGCCCGGCCGATAGGCGTAGCTGCAATCGAGGAAACGGCGGTCGAAGTGGTCGTCCACCACCCGCAACACCGCTCGCTGCAGCACCCGGTCGGTCACCGTCAGGATGGACAGTTGGCGGAGGGAGCCATCTGGTTTGGGTACGTAGAAGCGGCGTGGCCGTCGTGGCTTGTAGGTATTGGCCCGCACTGCGGCGGCCAGGTTCACCAGTCGCTCCTCCCAGTTGCGTCGCCAGCGTCTGATGCTCACTGCATCAATCCCCGACGCGCCTTTCTTCTCCGCCACCTCCTCCCAGGCCGCCCGCATGTTACCCGGTTGCAAGATACGGTCAATCAAATTAACAAACCCTTACCATCAACTCCCAAATTTGGGATTTTGAGATTGGGAATTAGTCATTACGATTTGCTCTTCTTGTTCTTGATGATGGTGCTAAGGATTTTGATCAGCAAAGTCCGTTCTTTGATCTCATACGGCGGCTTTGCCTCCCCCGCCACCCGCCGAGCCAATAACTCCATATTTCCTTCCCCCCTCTCGTCTCATTTAGGATTTGGGGGTTGGGATTTTGAAATTGGGATTTGCCGCGTTTGTCCCAGGCCCATGGTCGTCTTGTGGCCGGTGCCACAGTAGAAGGCGAAAGCGGCCAGCAGGTGGAGCAGGCGCAGCCAGTAGGGATCGGGCACCAGGGCCATGAATTGACAGGAGCCCACGAATCCCACCTGCCGCGCCGCGCCGAATTCGACCAACTCTGTCTGGAGTCGGTAGCGGCTGATGGCCACGCACTCCTGGGCATAGCGTTTGAGGTCGGAGGGCAGGGCCACGGGTGCGAAAGCGTTCCAGCGTTGCAGGTAGCTGTCGAACACCAGGCCCGGCAAGGGCAAGGGCACGTTGTGACCGGCCACCTGGTAGGCGCGGCCTTGGCTATCGGCGAGGGAAGCGTCTCCGCCGGTGCGACGGAAGGTGGTCGGCGAGGCGAAACGCAGGGTCAGCTTGCGTTCTGGCCTTTCGGTCGCCAGCAGGTGTTCCTGCACCAGTCCCTCAAAGGTCGCCGTCCCGGCCCAGGGGTGTGTGGTGGGGTCTGTGGTCACCTCCACCACCCGCAGTGGCACTCCGGTCAGTTCGATGGTTTCCGGCAGAGCGGGCAGCACCTGTTCTTGCAGCAGCGCCGAAAGTTCGGGCCCGAAGCTCGTCAGCCGCAGGAAGCAGGTTTGCTCCGGCGAGAGGGTCATCTGTCCCTCGGCCGGTCGCCCGGTGCCCCACAGGTTGGACACGGTGAAGGGGCGCGTCGTGTTGGCCCGGTGCAGGGTTTCGGCCATTGTGCGGTCTGCGGCCCGCACCCGGTCCAGGAACCAGGCGTGGGTGGCGCGGCCGAGGTTCTGCTGTCGCTCACAGGGCTCGGTCGCCTGCAAACGGATCACAACGCTGACCAGCATCCATCCTCCTCCAGCCCCAAAGTCTTCCGCACCGCTCCCGCTTCCAATTCCTCCAGTCGGGCCTCGATCTCCTCCAGCTTCTCCCACACGCTGGTCTCTACCGGCACCCAGCCCATCTTCCAGTCCAGGTCGGTGATCAGGCGGTTCGGGCGGGTGGCCAGAAAGCGACCCCAATCCAGCGCTTCTTCCAGGTAGGAAAGCAGCCCGGAGGCCCAGTCGTGGAAGGGTTCGCTGGCCGACAGAAAGGCCCATCGAAAGCGAGCCACCGCCTCCAGCCGCGTGCCAACCACGTACAACCGGGAATCCCGATGCAGCTTGAGCCGCTGCAGAAACACCCGCATCGGCTGGCTGTCCTTGCCGGCCACGAGCAATTGAGGGTAGGCTTGCACCTCTACCTGACCAAAGCGATCATGCACCAGTCGCCAGGACCATCCACCTTTGTCGTCGGTTTCGCTTCTGATCTCCACCTGCTGGGGCCACCACAGTCGCCATTCCTCTGGCCTCTGGTCAGCCCGCAGAAAGGGATTGTCACGCAGCGGTGGAGGGAGGTCGTCCATGGTGAGTTGCCTGGCGGGCAGGTCTACTTTCCACCAGCCGTAGACCGCTTCGGGGCTCAGGGAGTCGTCGCCGTAGCGATGGAGCACGCACAGTAACAGGTACTGGATCAACTGGGCGTTGACCGGGGCGATGAAGTGTTGAAAGGGAGTATCCTGGGCCAACGCCTTTCTCCAGGCGGTGGCGAAAGCCCTCGTCTGAGGTGCATTCTTTGGGTAGCGGCGGGCGAAGGCCCGTTGAGCATGGATGGTGACCTGGTAGGAGCGGCGTTGGGCCATGCCGGGTCGAGCTGAGGCCGGCCAGTGATAGGGCAGCCAGATGTCAATGAAGGCGCGTTGGCTCTCTGCCCGGTAGTAGAGGAACCGGACTGCGACCACCACCAGCGCCAGGGCGAGAAGCACGGCCGCGACGACGACCGGCCAGCGGACGTTCGAGAGTTCAGGCTGGGGGCACAGCACCTGGTAGAGCACCGAGGCCATCAGGTTGAGCAGCATCCCCAGGGCCACGGTCACCAGCACCAGAGCCATCAGTTCCCCCCGGGAACGGCGGATGGTCTCGATCTGACTGTAGGGTGATCTACGGCGTCGCATCACCAACCGCTCCTTCGGCCTGCTCAGGGCTTCGCTCCCAGACGCCGTAGGGGCCGATCTTGAAGCTGACCCCTGTAGACACCTCGCTGCCCGGAGCGTAGCAGATGCGCGCCTCGCTGACCTGCATCCCGAAGCTGCCATCTTTGGGGCGGGTCTCCCGCCCCACCAGCGGTTCGATCTCGCCTTGCACGCCCGTCACAGCCCGGCGCACTGTGTCCTCGTCCTCAAAATCGGCAGCCAGGGCATGGGCTAGCAGGGGAACGGATTTGTCATCATCTCTACCTTGGGCCTTGAGCACCGGCGGCCAACCGTCGGATTGGGTGGTGTACACCCCATCGAAAAGGGGCAACTCGTCCTCTAGTTCGGAGATTCTCACCGGTTCCACCCGTCCCCAGCCATAACCCCGTTCGCCGCCCAGTTGCAGGCGATGGAGGGCCGGTTGCCAGTCGGGCGCTCCCTCCCGCTCGAAGACATAGCCAACCAGGTAGACCGGGTCGCCCGTGTCCAGGGTGCGGGGGGAAATAAACTCCACCTCATGCAGGGTGCCCTCGTCCGCGCCTTGGTGGGGATAGGCCAGGGCGGTGCCGGCGTAGGTGCTCAGGAAGCGGGGGCGAAAGCCATCGTTCCAGGGCCAGAGGGCCACCGTGCCGTTCTTATCCGTGGTGGGATAGAAGTAGGTGAAAGCCAGTTGGTCGTGTACCCGCTCCCCCATTGCCTGGTACTTACGGGAGTCGGTAGCTGGTTCCCTGCCTTGCAACTCGTCGCGAGTCAGCCGCTCGGTAAGCGCACCCCACAGCACCCGCCCGGTGACGTAGCCTCGCGTGCGCTGCACGTTGCCGATCTTGGCCCGCCCGATGTGCATGGGGGCCTGGAGGCGGAGCACCACCTGATAGGTTGTCCAGGTCATGGCTCACCCTCCTTCACCCTCTTTCTTCTCTTCATCGGCTTTGCGCGCCTTGGCCCCGTAGCGGGCGTAGATGAGCATATGCTCCAGCGTCTCTTTAGCCAAAAGCAGCCGCTCCAGCTTGTCGCTGGTTACTTTTTCGGTGATGTAGCGTAGCACATCTTCTGCCCGGTTGGGAGGTAGTCGGCCCCAATCGAAGTCTAGTTCGCCGAGCAAATTCAGCATCTCGGCCATGATCGCGTCAGCTCGCGGTTTCTCGGCTTGAGGTCTAGACTTCAGGAACAAAGCGCAGGCGTAAATACCGTCTTCTTGCAGCACACCCAGAGCTTTGGTAACGGTATTGTCAACATCGCTGGCCTTCTCATCTTCGGTCTTGTGTATGATCTCCTGGGCATACTTGGCGGCCAGCCAGTCCAGATGTCGCCTTTTCTCGTTCGTGGTGCTCATTTCCACTCCTCCTCTACGGGATCACCGACCACAGCCACGCGGCCAAAGCCCCGTGTGCCCATACCGCCCACCCCCAGCCATTCCATCATCGAGAACCCCGCCTGCACTACGGCCAGGGGGTCACCCCAGGATAGATTCAGTTTTTGCATCTTCTCCAAAGCTTTCTGTGCTTGATCGTCCTCCCATCCCGCTCTAGCGAGCCGTTTGCGTTCCTTATGAGGCAGATCGCAATCATCCAAACGCAGCCAGCCTTTTAGTCGCTCGGTGTTGGGAAAAGCCTCACGGTAATCATCCAGCACCACCTCGCAGAGCAGGAAAGTGGCCCGGGGCAAGGCCTCGTAGGTGAAGAGAGCCCCATCCTCGGCCGCGCCGCGCTCCGGGTCAATGCTCACCGAGGTGCGCACCTCCAGGTTGGAGTTGACCACCTGGCCAAAGAGGTTCTCCTTCACGAGCACGATGCGGTCCTTGACTGCCTGCCAGCGCTCTGTGTCTTTCCATTTCTCCGGCGCGGTCACGCTCACTTTCGGCCCGGCGTCCAACATCAGCCAACCCAGGTTGAGAGCATCGCTGCGCTCCCAGATGAAGCGCCCCTGCTCGTCCTTCCACTCCTGGCCTTCGGGGATGTCGGTCACGGTGAAGCCGGCCTCTCTCAGACGCTCCGGCGTGCTCACCCATACCGGCCCGGCCATGGAGTGCACCGGGAAGAGGAGCACGTGGGCGTCGAAGAGGTTGACCACCCCGGAGTAGGCGATGGTTTTCTCCTCGGCCCCTTCTCCCGTTTTTCGCAGGTAACCGAAGGTATAGCAGATGGGGCAGGTGGACTGAGCACAATGCCCCTCCCGGTCCTCCCTGGCCTGTCCCTGTCCCGCACAGCGGATGCTCTCGTACTGGGAGGCGGCGTAGGCGCGGGCCGCCCCGCTCAGGGATGTGCCGGGGATTTTGGGCACCCGGGTGCCCGGCTCGCGGACGATGGACAGGTCCACCCGGCCCAGACGGTAACCGCCGGTGCCCACGTGGACGGGATCGGTGCTCATCAACAGATACCGCTGTTGCTTGTAGGTTGCCATTTCAGGACCTCCTCTCTTATTCTTCCTTCAGGATTTGCATGTGCAGTTCCATCAGATCGGCCAGCTCGCCGGTCACGCCAGCGTCTTCCAACTGACGACGTGTCTCTTTGGGGATGTCCGCCCATTTGCGATCTCGGGGCCAGGCGGCGCCGGCCAGGGTATCGTGCACGAACTGGCGGAACACCCTATCGCTCCATGACCTACCTCCCCGGTCATCGTCGAACCAGGCCTCTCGCGTGGCCTCGATAGTGCTGACCACCTGGTGGCGCTGGGATTTTTCCAGGTAACACATTTCATTCCATAGCTTCTCCAAGCGGTCCAGGTCATCCAGCAGGTAGGGGCGGGTGCGGCGGGAAGGTCTGAAGACTTCCGAAGTCTCTAAGACTTCGGAAGTCTGGGGCTGGTAGACGATCTCGAAGCGGCGGGCGGTGGTATCCAGGAACACAAAATCGAAGCGGGAGGGGCGGATGTAGACCTTGTCGGTGAGGTCATCCACCCGGTGGAAGTCTTTGGCCTCCAGGCTCAGCTCGGATTTTGACTCCGGGTTGGCAAGCAGCAGGTGGGGATACCAGATGTCCTTGGTCTCCTCGTCTCCCATCTTGGCCGGGTATTCCCACTCAAAGACGTGTCCATCCCGGCTGAAAGTTGCCTTCCGACCGATTGCTGATACTTGCCACTGTTCCCATCGGGCAGGCATCTTCAGCATAGCCCGTCCCGCCTCCAGCACCGCGCTCAGGGGAGTGCGGCGGGGGGCGAAGACCAGGCCCAGGTGCAGCGGCAGCCGGTCGCGCACGCGGGCCATCTCCCGGTCGTACTTCTCCTTGATGGCCCGCGCCACCTTCAGGGCTCTGTCGGCTGGGACCAGTACCATGAAGATGGCCGGCTCGGCCAGGAGGGGGATATAGGGGGTGTAAGGCTCGCACAGCGCCTTGACTTCTGGCTTCTTGACAATGACCTTGACTTCTGCCGGGCGACCGTAGCCGGATGGCTCCAGCAAAGCAACCTCTTGCTGAGCGTTGATCACTCGACCGAATTCGTATAGCAAGCGGGAATCATTTTTCAACGCCTCTTCCGGGAAAGCCAGTTGCTCTGGTCCGGCCAAGTACCACAAGTTATCGGCTGTCAGGAAATATCCGCCTTCCCGCTCATCAGGCACCCAGACGACACTCAATGTGGTTGCGCCGCGCAAAGGCCAGTCGTAAACGTGGTAAGGGCCTAGCTCTTTGTTCACCTTGGCCGCATCGTCAGGGGTGATGCGCAACCTAAAAGGGCGTGGCTCAATGACGCTCTCCAACTTCGGGGGTCTGCCCTCCCGACCCTCCACCAGGTCACGCCAGAACTGGTGGGTGGTCTCCCAGCAGCGGCGGATGCGGGCTGGCGAGGGGTTCTTTTCTTCCCCCGGTACCACCAGCATTGTTCTCACCAGCTTGCCATCCAGCCAGCCCTCCAGGGCGAAGCGGCCCACCACCAGGGCGAAGCGTCCCTTGTCGTCGGCCACCTCGTCGATCCAGATGGTGCGGTGAAAGGCGCCGCCTTCGTTCCGCGCCCAGTCCCTGGCCCGGCGGCCACGCCTCAGGTAGCAGGCGTAGCATAGTTTGCGGCGCAGCGTCTTGCATGTCTGGCAACCAACAACCGGTTTTCGGGTTTCATCATGATGCTCAGCTTCGTGTTTTTCCCAATCCGGCGCATCGTAGCCCACAGGCCGCGTGCCACATACGGTGCAGATCTCTTGCCCCCTGGCCTGGGAGCTTCTCCACCACTCGTCCATCGCCTTGGGATCGCCAGTGACCGGGCCGGAGGGTTCGCCGACCAGTTTGCCGAAAGCGGCCGTCATGTCCGGCATGCCGTCCTCTTGGCGACGCACCGCTCCTTCATCGTTCCAAATCAGCCGGGGTACCAGCTCTTCACCCAACTCCGTCTGGCGGAAGGTCTTCAGGATAAGCTCCTCCACCTCCTGGGCCAGTTTCTTATGGGCCTCTTCGCTGTCCAGGCCGGGCATGACGAAAACGCTGCCGTTCTCGTCCCGGTAGACCTCGTTGCCCAGAGGATAGTCCACCTCCAGGGCCTCCCGCACCTTATCGAGGGCGTCCATCAGCGCTTGTCGTCGGCCCAGCATGTCGGTCACGTGATGGGCCTGAGCGAAGAAGCGCAGGCCGTCCACCTCCACCCGCAGGAAGCGCCAGCCGATCCTCTTTGGCTCAGTCCACTTGCCCTCCAGCAGCACTTTGGCCAGAGCAGCTTTGTAGAGGCTGGCCACGGAGTAGGAATGGTCCCACAGGGTCACATCATTGGCCGCCCGGCGGGTCTCGCCCAGGGCCTGGCGGAAGGCCTCCTCGGCTTCCTCGAAGATGCGGGGGCGCACCTCGGCGGGTTTGGCCTTGCCATCGCGTACTTTGCCCAGTTCCTCGGCCAGCACCTCAGCGAATCGGTAGCGCACTTCCTTCAGGTCATCCTCGTCGGGCCCCACCGGCAGCCACTGGGCTTCATGTCCGAAGGCGGTGGCGATGTAGGTCTCGGCGAAGGGTTGCCTAAAGGGTCTGTCTTCCTCGGGGAACTGACCTTTATCAACCCAGGAATCAAAACCATCCACTCCATCTGGTGCTCTCAGCATAGCGAGATACTCTGACCTTTTGACACGCCACGGTGCCGGCGGTGAATGATGCCCTTCGATCAGATCTCCAATGATCGTTTCAGATAAAAGGGGCTCTTTCTTAGTAGAAGGACAGGTAGGCAGAGCGAGAGAATTAAGCAAGCTCGGCGAGGCATCGGGCAGGAAATCATCTGGTATCTGAGCCACTCTTTCCGCCAGGACTAACTCCCCGTACCGAGGATGAGACAGCTTCTTGTGTTCCTCCACTATCGTCTCAACTTGGACGATTAGCTGCTGTGCTGTTGGATGGCTTTTCGCATATGTCCTCAGCGCACCTTCGAGGTAAAGCTTAGGATTTGCTTGATATTCTGCTTCCAGGTAGGCATGCAGATCTCTTGCCTGGTCTATATCCACTGAATCCAGATACTTCAGAGCTGTTTCCACGCGGTTCTGTTTGCTTAAGTGCTCTTTGAGGTGGTCTGGAACCTGGGGAGGGTATCTCTGCAAGAAAAGATGGTGCACATCGTCACCCCACCCATCAGTAGCTTTGGCATGGACAAACTCCTTACTCAACTTCCCCAGGTCATGGATCAACGCACCGATCTCGGTCAGCAGGATGAGGTCTTGCTTGTTCTCCACGGTCTCTAGCATGGTCATGCGGCACCTCCTATCTCCTCTGCCAGCTCACGGGCCAGGTCGGGCAGGCGATCCAGGTCTGTCACCGGTCGGGCCAAATGCACTGGGCCAACAGGTTGCCGGGCCAACAATTCCAGCACCTGGGGCTTGACCTTCCGATAGTCGGCTTTGACCTTGCCCTTCCAGGGCTGTTGCCGGATTTCCTCGTCGGGTACTAGCACGAACTGGCCATCCACGAAGAAGTCATCGTGCAACCGGCGCTCCAGCGGGTCGCCCATCAGCAGACGGCGTACCAGGCTTTCACTCGGCCCTCCGGCCACTTCTGCCTCTTCACCCGGGCAGTTGACCCGAAGCTCGCCGGACACCCGTCGCGGGTCTACAGCTCCAAACCCGCTTGAGGTCTTGGCTCCAAAGCCGTACACCGTCAGCGTATCACGCACCGCTTCGGCCACTATCGGCAGGTCATCTCGGAGCTGCTGTTGCAGCTTGTCATCATCAGGCGTCACCTCGCCGGGGAAATCATAGGGCACATAGAGCAGACGAAAGGTGCCTGTGGCCCCGGCCGGCGCGCACTCAAAAAGGATGGGGTTCTTACCCACCCGCCGCTCCCGGTCGTGGGGGTTAATTATCTCCAGGCCAATCTTATCGAAGAAGGTGGGGAAGAAAAACAGCCGGCCCTGTCGCCCTTCAATTTTCTCAGTGCGATAGCCATGCTCGACCAGGTAGGCCTCGAAGTCCTTCCCCAGCTCCTCGCTTTGCTTTTTCAGCCGCTTGCGCCACTCCTCCTCGCTCTCCTCCGGCCGCTCCGGGAAGAGACGCCGGGCCAGCCAGCGGTTGAGGAAGTCGGCGTCGTTCTGTTTTTCGTTGCCGAAGAGCACTACTCTCCGCGCTCGCTCAGCCCATAGTTTCTGTAACAGCTTTTGCCGCTCTTCCTCCCCGTCCGGGGGGTTGTCGGACAGCAGCCCGCTGAAGACATCCAGCAGCTTTCGGGTGGCGACAGTTCGCAGGCTCCCCTTCCAGCTAGTCGGGGCTACCATGGGCACTTTGAACACCTTATCCTTGCGCACCGGGTTGTCAACGATGTAGAAGGCATCGTCGTCGCGGCTCAGATAAGGCTTGGCTAGTCTGAAGCGCAGCTCCAGGGCAAAGCTGTAGCGCGGCAGGGCGGCAAAGCCATAGAAGGGCGAGCGATTTAGCCCCAATCGGTCCAGCCAGTCCAGACTGTCGGCGATCTGTTCAGCGTATCTATTTTCGCTTTGGATGAGATCATGATAATGTGCTCGCCCGACCTCTTTGAAAGGCGTGGCCAGCGCCACCGCCAGCAACTCGGCCTGGGTGAAAGAGTTCAGCTTGCGGTCGCTCATGATCCGCCCCAAGTCGCTGGCGCTCAGTCCGCCGTAGGCAGCGTGAATCTCCCATTGTTTGCCATTCATCGGCCCAACACCTCCTTCCGATCAAACTTGTCTATTAGCTTGCTGCCAGGGAACATGGTTTGCACAAAGGCGGTCACCTGTTCGGCAACGCTTTCTACCGAGATTGGATTCCCCTTGTTATCTTTCAAGTTGGACGGTACATGGCCCCACACCTTCAGATGCCAGGACCCGTCTTTCCGATAGAGGTGACTTACGTGAATGCGTCCGGCTGAACGATCCTCGTCGCGGCGTGCATCACTACGGCCAAAGAGGCGATGGGCCACCCTTGTGCCCCATTTGTCTCTAAACCAAGGGCGCATCCCAAAGTCCTCACCCTCGCCGGTACGAAAATCCTTGCTGCGACTCTTGTAGCGGATGTCGAAGGCGCAGGGGATGAAGTGCTGGCGATACCCTTTGAGTGGCGTGCCGATCTCTCGCAACCTATCTAGGTAATGCTCGATCTTGGTCATCTGGTAAATATGGGAGAAGAAGCTGTTCAGGTTGAAGAATTCAGGTGGCGACTTGCCTGACTTGCTTTGCGCGTCGGCTGCGATGAGCCCCTGTCCCTCTTCGACCAGTGCGGACGCTAACCCGCTGGTGATCCGAATTTGACCGAAACCGTGCTGAGGTTTAGCACCTAGCGCGCCCCAGCGGGCCACCGTGTTCAGCAAGAAGGCCACCCTCGCCAGGACACCCTCCCCGTCGCCCCCCAGCGGAATAACGCGCAGCGTGGCCTGTTCACCCCACAGCGCCTGCACGCTGAGGGTGAAAGTTACTGCCGCTCCCCGGCCCTGTCTGGTGCCACCCAGATCCTCCCCGCCAAACACGCGCCATAGCCAGTTTCCCGCCGCCTGATAGACATTACTGCTGGCGACGAAGAAGAGACCCTGCGGCTCCAGGCCGCTCACTTCTAGCCGGAAACGCCGCTGCCAGCCGGTGCAACCGAACAACCAGCAAGCCAGGCAAAGCTGCTCTTCCGGTGGACGTTTGGCTTTGGCATCGAACTCACAGCGGCTGTCCCCCACGGGATCACAGGCATAGCCTTCCATCCCGCGCACAATTCCCTCATACCACCATCGCAATGAGCCCAGCAGGCCGGTCTCGCGCACTCGGTTGCTGTCGCGCTCTGCTCCCCCAGTCCATAGGGGAGTGAGTGTTTTGAAGGTAATCTCAATATTTTCCATCATATTCCCCTCCCACTTAGCTTGAGCTGCAGTTGGGCAGATTCCTCGCCCACTATCTGACGCAGTTCGCGATGGTCATCGTCATCAGACCACATTTCCAGCGCTTTTTCCAAGACTCTCATTGCTTCCTTGTCCTCGGTATATCCCAATGCTCTAGCTGCCGCAATTTGAACCTCACGGTGCTCGTCAAGGAGCAGTGTACCGCCCAACGCAAAGACGGCTTTCCAATCACTGATCTGACGAATCGCTTGACAAACGGCAAGGCGCACATTGGAGCTGCGATCTGTTAGACCGATGATCAGGTAAGGAACAGCCTGGGGCAGCTCGGTCTGTCCCAGGGATTGGGCAACCATTTTTCTTACCTCCGAATTCTTGCACTCGTATAGCTTTTGTCCCAATATTCTCACCACTTCCGTCTGAGGATATTGCCCCAGGGCCAACGCTGCTCCTTCTTGGACAACAGGGCCATCCTCGTCCAACAAAGCGATCAATCTATCTGTAATTTGCTCCGGGTGCCTTAATCGGTTCCAGGCCCGTTTCCATGCCGGAGCATACTCCCTCTCGTGTTGCCTGTGTTCGACGACTTCGGGAAGACATTTCTCCAACGCCTCGTCCACCAGACGAGCAATGTTCCCTTCCTTTCGCAACATAAACAATTGTTTGAGGGCAGGTGCCCCGATTTCACAGAGGACCTCCACAACCAGTTTGCGTCGTGTATCGCTGTCCGTTTTCTTCAAGCTTTCTACGAGTGGGTGAACCGCCTGATGCCCACAGTCTATCAACTTTCGCCGGGCCTTCAATCGTTTTGGTTCATCATCATGGTCAAGCTGATGGATCCAGTGCTTTAAGCTCTGCTTGGCACACCGTTTCCATAATCCTAGTCGGTGTAGAACCCAGATCAGCCCTGGGATTAGTATGCCAAACAACAGTGACCACAGATTGCATAGCAGATCAATAAGTGTAGGTATAGGGCTCTTGAGCAAGCGCGCTATCCATTCAAACATGATCCCAGGCTCCCACAGCTCAAATCACAGAGGGTATCCTACAAAGTGTCCTTTACCGCGTTTCACACACCTGATCGCAGATGCCATCTACGCCGCCCGTCCACAGCGGCGTTAGAGTCCTCAGCTCAATCTTCATATATCCCTCCTTCCCTTTTGCGCTAAAAGAAAACCCATCCGGTGCAAGTTTGACCAGATGGGCCTTTCGGACATCATCGTTGCT
>JAOZOT010000854.1 GCA_029933115.1 Anaerolineae bacterium
GTAGGCCAGATTTCCGACGCCACCAACGGCCAGACGGTTCTCGTGCGCGACGAGAATGGCCGGCCCCTGTGGGCCGGGCGTGGCCATAGAGGACAAGGCTAATTGTGAAACGTAGGGGATGGGAGGAAGGTCTCTTCTTCCCATCCCCTACATGCTGAGGAGGTGATCCGAATGCGTGGACGTGGTGGTGGAATGTTCCGCCCTCGTAGGCCAATTTTCAGGCCTGGTGGCCCCCCACTTTTCCGAGGACCGCGCCCGTTCCGGCGGTGGTTCGGCTGCCTGGGCTGCTGGGTGTACCCTGTCCTGGGGTTGCTGGCCATGCTTCTCCTATTGCGGGGAGGGCGGTAAAGCTCAGGTGAAACTCTTGACAGCCATTTTATTTTGTAATATAATTAGTTCGTCTATCTAAACAGTTGTTTGAAAGAGAGGGCATGGTGACCGGCGAGTTGTTGCCAGCAGAGGATCGGCTCCTGAGTCTATTTGAGCGGTTGCGCAAATTGGCACTCGGCCAACATCCGTTGGAGGACAGCAGGGTGACGATACCGCAACTCACCCTGCTCGACTGGATTGCTGCTGCGCCAGGGTGTGGTATCCAGGAAATCGCGACGGGCCTGGGGCTGACGGCCCCCACTGTCAGCGTGGGGGTGCGCCGGCTGGAAGCAGCAGGGCTGCTGGAGCGCCGACCTGACCCCCAAGATGGACGCGCCATCCAGCTCTTTTTGACTGCGCAGGGCCAGGCGTTGCACCAGCAGGCGCGTGCCTTCCGCCGAGGGAAAATGCGACGACTGCTCGCCGGCCTGACAGCAGAGGAGCGTGCTACCTTGTTGGCCCTGCTGGAGCGGGCCATCAGCGCCGCCGAACAAGAGACAGGCCACAGGTAGCCCGAGTTTTCAAGACACCCAGGTCCAGATAGTCTCCTCAAGTGTTGTTGCCCTGCTTTGCTCCGGCGGGATCGCCAGATCCCACCGCTAAGCCACCGGATCTGGCGATCCGGCGGGAGCAAAACACTACAGGTAGTGGCTGCTAGCAACAACACCCTACGGGGGACTATCCAGGTCCACTTAGATGCCTCGCCGCCAGGAACGCGCCCCATTCATCGCCGTCAACCTGATCGGCAACGGGCTGGGCTATCTG
>JAOZOT010000335.1 GCA_029933115.1 Anaerolineae bacterium
GGGTGGCTACATTGCAGATGTATACTTTGACTGCCTGGGAGACGCGGATGGCCTGAGTGATGTCTTCCACGAGGAGATTGGGCAAGATGCTGGTGTACAAGCTGCCCGGCCCGGCCAAGATAAGGTCTGCACTGAGGATAGCGCGTAGAGCACCGGGATAGGCCCGCACCCGCTCAGGCCGCAAGAAAACCCGTTCGATGGGAAGCCCGGCTTCTGGTATCCGTGACTCACCTTCAACGCGGCTGAGGTCACCCAGGGCCTCATCCTCCCCACGCAGGTCGGCGCAAAGGGTCACGTTTTGCAAAGTTGAAGGCACGATCTGTCCCCGCACGGCCAACACCCGGCTGGACTCCAAAATCGCTCGCTCAAAGTCACCCGTCACACCGGCCATGGCAGCAATGAAAAGGTTGCCGAAGCTGTGCCCATCCAGCCCTTCTCCTCCCCCGAAACGGTATTGAAAAAGCTGGGTGGTCAGTGGTTCGGCCTCGGCCAGGGCGGCGATGCAATTGCGGAAATCGCCCGGGGGCAGCAGACCCAGTTCTCGCCGCAGGCGGCCCGAACTGCCCCCATCGTCCGCCACGGTCACGATAGCTGTGATGTCCGAGGTATATTCCTTCAGCCCCCTCAGCAAAGTAGAGAGGCCCGTGCCCCCGCCGATGGCTACCACCTTGGGATCCTGGCCGGAGCGGCGCCGGAAGTGAGCAGCGCCCACTGCGCTCTCCTGGCCTGAGCGCAGAGAAGTCACCAACGGCGACCGGCTGAGTTGCACGATGGCCACTACTACCGCGCTCAGGCCCGCTGCCCCAAGGAGCAGAGCCCGCATCGAATAAGGGATGAACTGCAAAGTGAGATAGTGGAAAGCGAGAGGAAACGCCCACATCCCATAGATGTCGCGAAGCAGATATCCCAGGCTGACACCGATGACGATGAGGCCCGTTCCCAAAAGGAGCAACCAGCGTTTGACACCCAGGCCCGGGTACAACCATTTCAGTCTGAACCCGTTCTTGGAGAAAAAGCCCATCTACTCCGCCCTCTCACCTACCGGCCGTTGCAAGATTGCTCAACCCAGCAGGTGCCCCTTCTTCTTGAGAAGCAAAGCTCCCGACCCAATCAGGCCAAGGGGAAGAAGTCCCGCCGGGCAGCAAGGCAAGCACGCCTTCTTTGCCTCAGGGGGGACGGGAGGTTGGGGAGCCGGCCCACCGGCGCTGGGCGTCACGACGGGTTGTGACGGTTGCTGTGGTTGGGGCGGCGGGGCGCCAGGCGTGGCTTCGGCCGGAGGTGGTGGCGGAGGGGCACCACTCTCCCACTGAACCATCAGAGCCACAGAATCCGCCTCTGTCTCCAGCAACGCCTGACTGAGGTCCCACGTTATCTTGTTCCCTTCTATAGTAGCATTGTCCTTGGGGTCATAGTCGGCAATCGTGCCCGGCACAATCACAGAATAAGTGAATTCTATGTTCATCATTTGCAGCATCTGCTGCTGCATGGCCTTCTCCTCCGGGCTTGGCGTGGCTTTCTCCTCACCGCCCTCTCCGGCCGACTCGGACACCTCCCCGCTGAGTTCGCCGGTGGATACGGTGATGTTCATCACCGTGCTATTGCCGCTCTGCTGGAAACTGATGGCATCCACATCGCCGAACAAGTCGGTCGAACTGAGGGCGATCAACTCATCGAGGTCGGCGAAAGGCGCGGTCACTTTAACCCCCTCACGGCCGGTGGCCGGGTCTGTGTACTCCTCCACGGTGGCTCCGGGGATAGCAGCCGCTTCCTGCTCCAGCTCTCCGAAACTGTCCTCCAGAGGGTTCTCCGCTTCCGCACCCGGCTCTGGCGTCACACCCATAGATTGGGCAAAGCCCTCCATCGCTTCCATATCCACAGCGATAATCTGCGACTTTGTACCGCTCCCATCAGGTCTGATATCGTTCTCGATCCTCAGCGTGATGCAGCCGGCCAGGAACAGAGCGGCGACCATCATAATGACTAGAAATAACCTCTTCTTCATCCTCAGGCTCCTTTCTGCTTCCAAATTAGTTTAAATCCACAAAACCAGAATCAGCAGTGAAAGTAGGCTTACGCCGAGATGGGCTGCTCAGGTGCAGAAACTGTGTGAGAGGCAACACATGAAGGCCAGCTATCACGTTTCACGACCCGGAATGAAGCATCAAGGGGCCACCACTTTCCTGCCAGGGGACAAACTCGCCTGGGTGTAGTATAACATTACTAGCGGTTTCTGTCAACAGGACAAGTTGGTGTTGCTTTATTCGCTAGAATGGGATATAATTGAGACACTATGAAGCGTCTCGCCTTTAGCCTGGTCCTATGCACCCAGATTCTCAGCCTCTGCGCCTGCCCCTCGACACCGGTGCGCCGATTGCTACCCCGGCCGACTCCCACTCCCACTGCCACGCATACCCCGCTACCCACTGCGACGCTGACACCGACTCCCTCACCACCTCCTACCTCCACACCAACAGCTACCCCCACTCCAACGCCGACCCCGATCCCGGTCGCTTATTCCATCGCCTTTGCCTCAGACCGCGAGGGCAACGGCGAAATCTACCGCTTCGACGGCGAGGGGCACCTCATCAACCTGACCGGACACCCGAGCTTTGATTGGGATCCGAGCTGGTCGCCCGATGGCACCAAACTGGCCTTCACCACCCACCGCGATGGGAACAGCGAGATATACATCATGGACGCCAACGGCGACAATCCTTTCAACCTCACCAATAACCCGGCCTGGGATTACATGCCGGTCTGGTCGCCAGATGGGACTCGAATAGCCTTCGTCTCGGAGCGGGACGGGAACCAGGAAATCTATGTCATAAATGTAGACGGCACGGGCGAGCAACGCTTGACCGCGAACGAGGTAGGACAAGATGATAGAAGCCCGGCCTGGTCGCCCGACGGCAGAAAATTGGCCTTTGCCGGGGTGCGCAACGGAGTGGAGGGCATCCACGTCATGAACGCCGATGGCTCCGCAGAGACCATCCTGACTGTCTGGCCCTTGAAGGGAACCGGCCCGGCCTGGTCGCCCGACGGGAGCCAGATCGCTTTCGTCGGCTGGGACGAGGAGGACAAACCCGGCCTCTACGTCATGAACTCTGACGGTTCAGACGTCACCTGGCTCTTCCGAAGTGAGGCCTGGCTTGGCTCGCTGAGTTGGTCTCCCGATGGAGAGTGGCTCCTTTTCACCTCGTGGCAAGATGGCAACCACGAACTGTATGCCTTGCGCCGTGACGGCAGTAGCTTGCAGAGGCTAACCGGCGCCATCGCCTGGGATGACACACCCGCCATACAGCCAGGCGAAGGGAACTTTCCAAACCCGCTGGACCCGCCGCCGGCCGGCCCGCCCACCCAGCCAGAACGGTCCACTCCCCTGCGCTACGGCGTTAACCTGGCCGACCTGGGCAAGTCCTACCTGGTGCGAGACATGGGATTCAGGTGGGCCAAGAGCTATGTGGATTGGGGGGGCGTAGAGCCCAGCAAAGGCGAGTTCAAGTGGCAGGACCCCGACAATATCGCCAAGGCCTTCAGCGCCCAGGGGCTAAACATCATGATGCGGGTGAACATGGCCCCCCGGTGGGCCCGCCCGCCAGACACCCTGCCCACTCACCCCCCCAGCGATCCCCAGGACTTTGCCGATTTCATGAGAGCCCTGGTGAGCCGCTACAAGGGCACAGTAACCGCCTACGAGATCTGGAACGAGCCTAATCTGAACTATGCCTGGGGGATGCGTGAACCCAACCCGGCCGAATACGTGCCCCTGCTCAAAGCGGCCTACCTGGCCGCCAAAGAAGTTGACCCGAATTGCATCATCGTCACCGGCGGGCTATCCACCACCGGCGGTGGCGGGCCAGGGGCGATGGGAGACCTGGATTACATCCAAGGCATTTACGACGCCGGTGGCAAGGGCTACTTTGACGCTTTGGGCTCTCATCCCTACGGCTTTGGCCACGAGCCCGATTACCACGACCCGTGGGGACTTTCCTTCACCAGAGTCCAGGCCCAGCACGAGGTGATGGTCGCCAACGGTGACGGTGAGACACCTATATGGGTGACCGAGCTGGGATGGGTGCTGCCATCCCCCTGGGAGATGGGAGAGCACCAACCCACCGCTGTCAGCGAGGCGCAACAGGCCGCTTACCTGGTGCGAGCCTACCAGAAAGCCGCCGAGGAGTGGCCCTGGGTAGGAGCTATCTTCCTGTTCAACCTGGATTTCAGCAGTGTACCCTGGTATGATTCGCGCGAGATCATGCGTTGGTACGCTATTCTCAATCCCGACCGCAGCCCCAGGCCGGCCTACACCCAATTGAAATTGATGATGTGGGGAAAATAAACGGCCTGAGCGCCATTGCCCAACCGCCAGGTGCTGAAAGCCCCTGAGATAGCCAGAGGAGCCACCTCAACCCAGACCTGACAGGTTCAAGGTCAA
>JAOZOT010000336.1 GCA_029933115.1 Anaerolineae bacterium
CTTTCCTTGAGGCAGGCGCGAGGCCGGCCCCTATCGTAGGGGCGCACCCTGGCGGTCGCCCCGCAGGGCCGGTGCGAGGCCGGCCCCTACCCCCAGGTGGGGCGCACCCTGGCGGTCGCTTGAGGTGCCCGCAGGGGTATCCCTACAGGGCTTGTGGGTAATCCGGCGCTTTTGGGAGTGACCCTCCCGCAGGCGGCGAACCCTGCGGGAGGGCCACTCTCTGACACTTTTGGGACATACTCCAGCCAGGCGGGTTACTTTACAAAGAAGCAACTTTGGGTTATAATTATATTGCGTCGTCTATCCCTCGCTCCACTCTGTGGGCGAGGGATAGTGTTTACTTTTTTGACGGGAAAACCGAAAGCTTTCAGGTGCGGTGAAATAGCTGACAACTCGAACGGGTGAGAGGAAATATGGCTGAGGAAGAAATCTTTTTGACTCTGGAGGGGCGGCGCAAACTAGAAGAGGAACTGGAATACCTCCGCACTGTGCGCCGCGCTGAAGTAGCTGAGCGCATCCACGCTGCCAAAGAAGAGGGCGACATCATGGAGAATGCCGCCTACGACTATGCCAAGGAGGAGCAGGCCTTTGTCGAGGGACGCATCCAGGCGCTGGAGACAACCCTCAGGAAGGCGACCATCATTGAAGGCAGCTCAACCGGTGAGGTGAACCTGGGCACTCGCGTCACAGTGATGGAGTTGGGTGGAGACACGTTGGAGACTTATCAAATCGTGGGTTCGATTGAAGCCGACCCTGCAAATGGCCGCATCTCCAACGAATCGCCTATGGGCAAAGCCCTGCTGGGCCATCGAGTTGGCGATGAGGTAGCTGTCAGCACCCCCGGTGGCGTTTTGCACTTTCAGATCGTGAGCATTGAATAGATGACCTGCGTGGCAGGTCGGGAGCGTGGGCTGAGCCGCCGGGCAACAATGTGCCTTCGGCCGTAGTGCAGAGTTGTGCAACAGCGGCAGGGGGCAGGTTGATGATGAAAGGATAAACATGGCAGAACTCAGCGAACTTGAGCGACAGCGACACTTGAAACTCCAACGCATCCGGGAAAAAGGCATTGACCCCTATCCTCCTCGGGTGGAGCGAACCCACACGGCGGCCCAGGCCCGGACAGCTTTTGAAAATGCCCGCGAAGGGGAGACGCCCACAGTCAAGGTTGCGGGACGGTTGATGAGCATCCGGGTGATGGGCCGCTCAGCCTTCGCTCACATCGAGGATGGCAGCGGCCGAATCCAGATATACCTGCGTCAGAACGTCCTCGGTGAAGAAGAGTACGAGTTCTTCAAGCGGGACTTTGACATCGGCGATTTTATTGGCGTCGAAGGTCGCCTTTTTCGCACGCGCACCGGAGAGGTGACCGTCGAGGTGCAGCGTTTCCACATGCTGGCCAAGTCCCTCAAACCTTTGCCGGAGAAATGGCATGGGTTGAGAAATGTGGAAATACGCTACCGGCAGCGTTATGTAGACCTGATCGTCAACCAGGACGTCCGCCGCGTCTTCGCCACTCGCGCCCGCATCATCTCGGCTCTGCGCCGTTTTCTCGACGAGCACGGTTTCTTGGAGGTGGAGACGCCCATCTTGCAGCCGCTCTACGGGGGGGCAATGGCCAGGCCCTTTACCACTTATCACAATCAGTTGCACCAGACCCTCTACCTGCGCATTGCCACCGAGCTTTATCTCAAGCGCCTCATCGTGGGAGGCTACGAACGGGTCTATGAAATCGGCAAGAACTTTCGCAACGAAGGGGTTGATCAGGAGCACAACCCCGAATTCACAGCTATCGAATTCTACATGGCCTACGCCGATTACAACGACGTGATGGACCTGACCGAGGAAATGGTGGCCTACGTGGCTCAAGAGGTCCTGGGCACCCTCCAGATTACTTATGATGGCAACGAGATTGACCTCACCCCGCCTTGGTCGCGTATTCCCCTGCGCCAAGCGATCAAAGAGAAGACAGGGATTGACTATAGGGAATACCCCGAGGCCGAGAGCCTGTATCAAGCCATCCGTGAGATAGGCGGTGACGTAGAGCCGAAAGCCACCTGGGGCAAACTGGTGGACTCGCTCCTCAATAACTATGTGCAACCCAAGCTTATTCAGCCCACTTTCCTCATTGACTATCCTATCGAAATCTCACCCCTGGCCAAGAAAAAGCCCGAAGATCCGAGCACGGTAGAGCGTTTTGAAGGTTTCATCGGAGGCATGGAGGTCTGCAATGCCTTCACCGAGTTGAACGACCCCATAGACCAGAGGGAGCGTTTTTTGGCTCAGGGCCGGGCCTTCGAGGCTGGGGACGAAGAGGCCCATCAGATGGACGAGGACTTTATCCGTGCCTTGAGCTACGGTATGCCGCCCACCGGTGGCTGGGGTATGGGTATTGACCGCCTGGTCATGCTCTTCACCAACCAGACTTCTATCCGCGATGTCATTCTCTTTCCTCTTCTGCGAGCAAAAGAATAACACTGGAGGGACACATGTTTGAAGGCGTATACCCGCCCATCCCTACTCCCTTTGTGGATGGAGAGATAGCCCACGACAAGTTGGCTGAGAACCTGACCCGTTGGAACCGGACGGACCTGGCCGGCTACGTCGTTTTAGGTTCCAACGGGGAGGCTGCCTACCTGAGCGAGGCTGAGAGGGCGGCGGTCATAGCTACAGCCCGGCAGGCTATCCCCAGAGACAAGCTCCTCATCGTCGGTACAGGCAGCGAATCTACCAGGACTACCATCGAGCGCACCAGAGCCGCAGCCGAGGCAGGAGCTGATGCCGCCTTGGTGCTCACCCCCTGTTACTACAAAGGTCAGATGACGACTGAAGCCCTTCGCCGTCACTACTTCGCTCTGGCCGATGCTTCGCCAATTCCCATCCTGCTCTATAATGTGCCCAAGTTCACCGGCCTGGAACTGAGCGCAGAGACCATTCTGGAGTTGGCCCAACATCCCAACATTGCCGGCATCAAGGATAGCGGGGGCAATGTGACCAAGCTGGGAGCCGTTATCAGAGCGGCTCCGGACCACTTTGAGGTTCTGGCTGGCTCGGGGGGGTTCTTCTACCCGGCCTTGGTTTTAGGGGCGGTGGGGGGAGTGCTGGCCTTGGCCAACGTGGCCCCCGACCAGTGCTGCCAGATCTACCAGGCTACCCGCGAGGGCCGGCACGAGCAGGCGCAAGAGTTGCAACTGCGGATGATACCCCTCAATGCGGCCGTGACGACTCGCTTCGGTGTCCCCGGCCTCAAAGCGGCCTTGGACCTTCTTGGTTACTATGGTGGTGAGCCGCGGTCTCCGCTCTCACCTCCGAACCCGGCTCAAGTTGAAGAGATCAGGCGCATTTTGGGGGAGGCCGGACTGTTATAGGAGTTGCTAAGTCCTGAGCAGAGCTGGCGACGATATTTATGCAGGCTGAAGTCAACGAATGGGGAAAAGCACATTTCCTATCCTGATCCTGGTCGCTCGTCCGGCGGCCGGCAAGAGCGAGATCATTGACTATCTGCAGAGGACGGACCCGGAGACGCGCCGAGCCCGCTTTCACGTGGGCGAACTGGACGTGATTGACGACTTTCCCATGTTATGGGCCTGGTTTGAAGAGGACGACATCCTGAGCCGAATGGGCCGGCCCCGTCTCCATTCCGACGAAAATGGCTACTTCAAGTACCCCTACCTTTGGCATGTGCTCATCGAACGTATCAGTCTAGAGTACAGCAAGCGACTGCGCGATTACCCTGATTACCACGATCAGGTTACGACCATCATCGAGTTTTCGCGTGGCGTTGAACACGGCGGCTATCGGGAAGCTTTTCCTCACCTCTCTACCGAGATCCTGCGACAGGCCGCCATTGTTTACGTCAACGTCTCCTTTGCCGAGTCGCTGCGCAAGAACCGTCGTCGCTTTAACCCCGACCGGCCTGACAGCATCCTGGAGCACGCCCTGTCCGACCAGAAGCTGGAGCGGCTCTACCGCGAGGACGATTGGGAAAGGTTCAGCGCCGCCGATCCCCAGTTCGTGACCGTGAAGGGCATCCGTGTGCCTTACGTGGTCTTTGAGAACGAGGACGATGTGACCACTGCTCGCGGGGAGGCTTTGGGAAAGCGGTTGGAAAAAGTGTTGGGGCGGCTGTGGCTGCTCAAAAGCGCGAGTGTGTGAGAGACGGCGCTTTTGTGCTCAGGAGGAAACGATGATACGAGTTAGCTGTTTCAAATGCAGACAGAGGTTCACCCTGGATGAAGAGTTCGTAGCCGTTGAGTTGGCCAAACTCGACAACCCTCACCCCCGGTTTTTCACGGCCCACTGCCCGCGCTGTCGTCAAGCCATCAAAGTCTCTCTGAAGGGGGTCAGGCTGCCAGAGGTGTCACCGCCAGCCACAGGTGAACTCGCTGAGGAGGAAAAGGCCGAAGCCGGAGAGTCTGACAGCGT
>JAOZOT010000337.1 GCA_029933115.1 Anaerolineae bacterium
AAGGCTGTATGAAACCTGCGGGAGGCTGGCTTACCCCACAAATCCGAGTAGACCCCTAAACTGTTACCGAATGGAGAGAGCACTATGCCATTACCAGACCCTTACCTGGATGATCTACGCTTTCAGCAAGACTTGGTTGACGAAGCCCGGCGGCGGATCGTGCGCTATTGCCCGGAGTGGACCGAGTACAACCTGAGCGATCCGGGCATCACGCTCATCGAGTTGTTTGCCTGGATGACGGAGATGCTCGTCTACCGCTTGAACCGGGTGCCCGAGAAGAATTACATCAAATTCATGGAGATGCTGGGCATCCAACTGCAGCCGGCCAGCAGCGCGCGGGCCGAGCTGACCTTCTGGCTCTCCACCCCGTTCCCCATCACTCCCGAGGATGACACCGTGGCTGTGGTTCCCAGGGGTACGGAGGTCGCCACCCGCCGCATGGACGAAGAGGAGGAAATCATCTTTACCACCGATCGGCGGCTGGTCATCGTGCCCCCCAGGTTGACCCAACTGCGGCGCCAGGAGGATTTTCAGAAAAACTATGTGCCGCGCCTGGGGATCGAGACGTTCTACGCCTTTGGTCAAAACGAGGTTCAGGTGGGGGACACCTTCTACCTGGGCTTTGACGAGACTCAGGACATCAGCGGCCACATCTTGCAACTGACTTTTGAGTGTGAGCCGACTCAGGCCACCGGCATCAGGCGGGAGGACCCGCCGCTGGTCTGGGAGTGCTCTACCGGCAATGGGCAGTGGCAAGAAGTTTTCCTCAGCACCCGCCCCGACGAAAAAGACACCACCGGCGGGCTCAACAATCCCGAAGGGAAACTGGTGCTGTACCTGCCCCTTGCCATGCGACCCAACCAGGTCTACGGCCGGGAGGCCTACTGGGTGCGTTGTCGCTTTGAACCGCGCCGCCCGGAGCAGGGCCGCTACACCGAGTCCCCCCGCATCCTCAACGTCACCCCTCATACCCTGGGGGCCACCACGCGGGCTACCCACGCCGTCATCGTGCGGGACGAGGTTCTGGGGCGCAGCAACGGCGAACCGGGCCAGGTGTTCAACCTGGAACACGCCCCGGTCCTGGATCTGCAGCCGGGGGAGACGGTTGAGGTCCAGGAAAACCGGGGGGGCGTAATCGTCTTTGTGCCCTGGGAGCGCGTGCCCGATTTCTCCCGTTCCACGCGCTACGACCGGCACTTTACCCTGGATACGGCCACCGGTGAGATACGCTTTGGTCCGGCCATTCGCCACCGCGATGGGACGGTGTGTCAGTATGGCCGGGTGCCCGAAGCCGGCCGGCTGATGCGCTTCAGCAGCTACCGCTACGGTGGTGGGGTGGCGGGCAACGTGCCGGCCGAAAAGCTCCAGGTGCTCAAATCTTCCCTCGCCTACGTGGACCGGGTGACCAACCTGCGTCGGGCGGAAGGGGGACGGGACCAGGAGAGCCTGCAGGAAGCCAAGTTGCGCGTTCCGCTGGAGCTGCGGGCGCAGGAGCGGGCGGTCACAGCCCAGGACTATGTCAACATGGCCAAGGCGGCCAGCCGGGCCGTGGCCCGGGTAAAGTGCAACACCCCCGGCAACGGCAACGGGGCCCTATCGCCGGGCACGGTGGAACTGCTCATTGTGCCCGCCGCCTTTGACGCCCTGCGGGCCGGAGACTTGTACCAACTGCACGTGGATGAGGCGCTGCGGGAAGAGGTCCGGGCCTACCTCGACCAATATCGGCTGCTGACTACCAACCTGCAAGTGCGGGAGCCAAACTACCTGGGGATCAAGGTCCGGGCCGAAATTGTGCCGGTCGAATACACCCTGCCCGAAGAGGTTCAGGCCAGGGTGGCCCAGACGCTGAGAGAGTTTATCAGCCCGTTGCGCCTGGGCGAAAACGTCGAATCAGAGGGCGCCGTTCTACCGGCCGAGTGGGAAGGGTGGCCTTTTGGCCGGGACCTGTACGTGGCCGAGATCTTTTCCCTGATTCAAAGGGTCCCCGGCGTCAAACACGTGGTTGACGTGACACTGAGCCAAAGGCCGGTGGTTCCCAGCAACGAAGCTCCCTCCCCGCCGGAAGAGGAAGAAGAAGGCGAGGCAAAGGCCGACCTGACCCCGGTCGAAGGAAGGGTGATCCGCGTGCCGGAAGACACCCTGCTTTGCTCCCTCGCTCACGAGATTGAGGTGGTGGAATTGTGACTATGGCCAAAGATAACGAGACGGCTTTTTTCACGGTAGACCACGTTGTTGACTCGTACCGGCGCTATCCCGGCGAGACGGTCACCCTTTACACCCGGGTGCGGGTGCGCCAACCCCTGCCCGGCTTCACCCTGCGCATCACCATCCCCGAGGGGCTGACTCCGAGCGGCTATCGGGCTCCCTCCAACGACGGTCACGCCCTGCCCGAAATCGAAGTGGGCGACGAGACCCATTACGTCTGGCGGATGGAGCGAGAGGTAGAGGCCGGAGCCGGCTATGAATACCGGGTCGAGGCCCAGGTCGCCCCCACGGAGCAGAACCTGACCCTGGAAAGCCAGGCGGTCGTCACCGCCGAGGGGCCAGAAGGGGCGGGCGCCTCGGCCCAGGAGACCGTGACCGTGGCTGTGTTCGCCAAGGGCCGGTATCTGCAATATCTGCCGGCTATCTACCAGGCCGATGATTTCATGGGCCGTTTCCTGATGCTCTTTGAAAGTTTTTGGGGGCCGATTGAGCGGCAAATTGACAGCATCCCCTACTACTTTGACCCCGATATGGCCCCTCCCGACTTTGTCCCCTGGCTGGCCTCCTGGCTGGACCTGGCCTTTGACGAGCGCTGGTCGGAGGAGAAGCGACGGCGGTTGCTGCGGCGCATCGCCTCGCTGTACAGGAAGCGCGGCACCAAGGCGGGCTTGCAAGAGTACCTGGAGATCTTTAGCGGGGGGCAGGTTGAAATCATCGAGCATCGCTCCGGGAACTTTCAGTTGGGGCCCGAGACGCGCTTGGGCCCGGGCATTGCCCTGGGCACAGATAACGTGCCCCACAAGTTTACCGTCGTCGTGCAGTTGCCGCCGGCTTTGCCCGGCGAGGACGGACGTGACCGGGAAGCGACGATCCGCCGGATGCTCGAAAGCATCATCGAGGCCGAGAAGCCGGCCCACACCAGCTATACTTTGCAGGTAGAGACCCGGTAGATCACGGTTCTTGTTCGTGGTGGGCGCGGCGAGGCTTCAAAAGCAAAGTGCGCCCCACGAACGCCAATTGTGATCTTTACAACCGAGGTAGAAAGGTAGAAGACCATGACCAGAGAAGAGTTGCTGAAGATATTCCCCGACAAAAGGATCAAGCCGATGGACGGTATGGCTGTGACGGCCAAAGTCTGGGAAGAGGCCCACGAGTATCACCGTCAGAGCCAACGCTGTCACGCCTTGTTCAGCCACGGGCCGGGCATCGTCGCCGGATTGGAGGTCATCGCCAGCGATCCCCCCGACCGGTCCGTCTACATCCGGCCGGGGATTGCGGTGGACCCGGCGGGGCAAACCATTGTGCTCCCCAATCCGGTGGCCTACGACTTTGGGAACGAGATAGAAGGCTTTCTATACCTGCTCCTGAGCTACAAAGAAAGCCGTCCCAGGGCCGCCAAAGGCCGCCAGGCGCAAGATGGCCTTCTGTACGTGCACAACGAGTTTTCAATCGTGGCCCGGCCCACGCTGCCCGACACCCCTAGCGTGGAACTGGCCCGGCTCACGCGGAGTGACCGCACGGCCTCGCTCCTCGACGCCCAGGACCCGGCCCACCCGGGCCCCAACGAGATTGACCTGCGCTTCCGACGCGAGGTTGGAACTGTGCCCCGGAGGGTAGTCACCGTGGCCGTGTGCTATCTGGGGAAGGCGGCCGGCAAGAGCCATGGGCGTGGGGCCGGCTACCTGGCGCGCGCCCTCAACCGCATGGACGGTTACCTCGTCGCCGTTGACGACGACGTGCCCCTCGACCCCAGCGTGCTGGCCTACACGCTCATCTACCTGGTGGGGGAGGGGGCTTTTGAGTTGAGCCGGTCCCAGGTGAAGGGCTTGCAGGGCTACATGGAAAGGGGCGGCACCTTGTTCATCGAAAGCTGCGACCCGGACGCGACCTCTACCTTTTCAGACTACCTGGAGACGATGGGGGTGGGGCTCCAGGCGCTCTCGCCAGGCCATCCCCTGCTGTTGGAGCCTTTTCTTTTCGCTGCCCCGCCGCCCGGCTTTGCAGCAGAAGAGTCGCCTGAGGTGCAGGTCGGTGAGGGGGTCATTTTGAGCACCGGCAACTATGGCCGCCTGTGGCACGGCGAGCGGCGCGATGGCCTTCCCTCGCGGGAAGAGATTCGCTCGGCCGTGGAGTGGGGCGCCAACCTGATCGCCTACGTTCTGAAGCGTCGCCAGCAGGCGGCACGTCGCTGAGTACAGCGATGCATAAATC
>JAOZOT010000855.1 GCA_029933115.1 Anaerolineae bacterium
GAGGGGTTGCTCCTGGCCGGGCTGGTGGGGCTGGCCTTGCTGTGGCACGCCTGGCACGAGGCCCGCTGGCGAGGCGCCTCGGCCGTAGCCGGGTACGGGCTGGCGTTCGTCGTGGTCATATCACCGTGGTTGGCCTTCAACCTGCGTGTTTCGGGTCAACCGTTCCCCAATACCTTCTACGCCAAGCAGGCCGAATACCGCATCCTGCTCTCCCTGCCTCTCTGGACCCGTCTGGCCCGTGTCCTTCTGCCCACCGTCGTCGGGGCGCAAATCCTCCTCATCCCCGGCTTCCTCTACGCCGCCTTCCGCGCCTCACGCCTCACGTCTCACGTCTCACGCTCCGCTTCCCTCCCCCTTCTCTGGTGGCTGGCCACCATCCTGGTCTACGCTTTCCGCCTGCCGGTGAACTATCAGCATGGTCGCTACCTCATCCCCACCATCCCTGTCCTGGTAATCTTCGGAAGCGGAGGCACCCTGAGCCTGCTGCACCTGAACTCCCGCCGGACTATCGTCCGCGCCCTTAGCCGGGCTGCGTCCATAGCAGTGCTCGTCCTCCTGTTCACCTTCTGGGTCGTAGGCGCACGCGCTTACGCGGCTGATGTGGGCTTCATCGAAGGGGAAATGGTGGCCATCGCCCATTGGCTGGAGGCCAACACCCCCTCCGACGCCCTCATCGCCGTGCACGACATCGGGGCCATAGGCTATTTTGTAGATCGCCCTTTGCTGGACCTGGCCGGCCTGATCACCCCAGAAGTTGTCCCCTTTATCGCTGACGAGACACAATTGCTGGCTTTCATGGAGGAAAAAGGGGCCGATTACGTCGTGTTCTTCCCTGACTGGTCGCCAGCTTACGCCCGCATGTCCCAGGACCCCCGCCTCCACCCTGTCTACCGCACGGGCTATGCCTGGACTTTGAGCCAGGGCCACGCCAATATGGTGGTCTACGCAACCCGCTGGGACGGCGAGGGCAAGTGAGCCGCATTGGAGTGTTTCTGCGGGCAAGCGAGACTCTGCGATTCTCAGGTGCGTTGCACCTCGCCTCGACTTTCCCCTCTTTCAAGGATAGGTTGTTCTGTCGCCACAGCAGCCCGGATGTGATGAAGGTTAAGGTAACACTTTAGTTTTGT
>JAOZOT010000338.1 GCA_029933115.1 Anaerolineae bacterium
GCGCTTCGAGCAACAAGTGGCCGAGCTACGAGCCTTCCGCGAGGACTCCAACCGGCGTTTCGAGGCAGTTGACCGGCGCTTCGAGAGGTTGGAAAGCCGGATGGAAGCTGGCTTTCAGGAGTTACACCGGGCCATTGATCGGCTGGGCAGCCGATGGGGGATTCGCAACGAGAGTCTGTTCCGCCAGACGATTGCAGCCCTGTTGGAAGAATCCTTTGGTGCTCAAGTGCAATCTCGCTTCATCAATGGTGAACAATTCGACGTTATCATCTCCGATGGAGCGCACATTCTGGTCGAGATCACGGCCAGCGCCGGCCCGAAGATCCAGAAGCGGCTGGAACGCAAACGGCGTCTGTACACCGAAGCCACGGGAACGGCGCCGGCGCGGGTGCTGCTGGTCACGGCGGCCATTCACAGTCAGCGGGCGCAGGCCTTGCGGGAAGCCGGTTTCGAGGTGATCGAGCCCGAGGAAGAGACACTGGAATAAGGCTCTGAGGGATTGGCGATAACCCCGGCTTTTTAGAAGCCGGGGTTGCAGTTTGGAAGGGACATCAGACTGACTTCTGGAGATCTCACATGATTGTACCGATGCTCCTCACCCAATTTCTGGAGAGGGCCTTGAAGCTTTATCCCCACAAGTTGGGGGTCGTTTGCGAGGACAAGCGATTCACCTACCGGCAATATGGGGAACGGGTAAACCGACTGTCCAACGTCCTGTTGGATATGGGGGTGAAGCAAGGCGACCGTGTGGCCTTCCTTGGTCCCAATTGCCATCGCCTCCTGGAAGCTTATTACGGGGTCGTTCAAATCGGAGCTATCCTGCTACCCCTGAACATTCGCCTCTTGCCGGCTGATTTTGCCTACATCCTGGCCGACGCCGAGGCCAGCCTGCTCTTCGTGGACCACGACCTGCTCCATCTCATCGAGCCCATCAAAGGCGAGCTCAGGTCCGTGCAGCAATTCGTGTTGATGTCCGACGAAGCTCCGCCGGCCGACTGGGAAGGGGAAAGCTACGAGGAGTTGATGGCCTCGGCCTCGACGGAGAAGCCGCCACAGCCAGAGATGGACGAGAATGACGTGTGCGAGCTTTTCTACACCAGCGGCACCACCGGCCAGCCCAAAGGGGTCATGCTGACCCACCGCAATATCTATTTCAACGCCATTGATTTCATCATCGGACTGGGACTCACCGACCGTGACGTGCAACTGCACACTATACCCCTCTTCCACGCCAACGGCTGGGGGACACCCCAGGCTCTCACTTGCGTCGGGGGCACTCACGTCATGATCAAGAAATTCGAGCCGGAAAAGGTCTTCCAACTCATTGCTGAGGAGGGTGTCACCCTGGCCGCTATGGTGCCCACTATGGTCAACATGCTCCTCAACTCCCCGTACCTGGACCGCTACGACTTGAGCAGTCTCAACCGGCTGGTAGTGGGCGGGGCAGCCAGTCCGCCCGCTTTTGTAGAAGCCGTGGAGGAGAAACTGGGTTGCACTTACATCGCCAGCTACGGCCTGACCGAGACCTCCCCCGTGCTGACCTTCGCCACTCTCAAGGACCACCTCAGGAACTTGCCCGAAGAGAAGCAGCGAGTGCTCAAGGCCAGGGCCGGATTGCCCCTGGTAGCCGTAGACCTGCGAGTGGTGGATGAGAAGGGCCGCGACGTAAAGCCCGACGGCAAAGAAATCGGCGAGGTGGTAGTCAAGAGCAACGTGGTCATGGCCGGCTACTGGAGAGACCCCGAGGCCAGCGCAGAATGTGTGGACGAGGACGGATGGTTCCACACCGGCGACATGGCCACCATTGACGAAGAGGGCTACATCCTCATCGCCGACCGCAAGAAGGACATCATCATCAGCGGTGGGGAGAACATTGCTTCTTTGGAGGTCGAACGGGTCCTCTACTCTCATCCGGCTGTTTTGGAAGCAGTGGTCATCGCCGTGCCCCACGATTTTTGGGGGGAGGTGCCCAAGGCCATTGTGGTCCTCAAGCCAGGACAAAGCGCCACCGAGGAAGAGATCATCGAACATTGTCGGGGGAAGCTGGCAGGGTACAAGATACCCAAATCGGTGGACTTTGTGGACGAGTTGCCCAAGGGTGGTACGGGCAAAATATTAAAGACCGTGCTGAGGGAGAAATACTGGGCCGGCTACGAAAGGAGAGTGCACTGAGACGTGCATTTAAAGGCTTGTGCAGTGCTACAAAATGGCGGCGGAGACAGACTCAGCAGACCGCAATTGGCGGTCTGACTACCAGGCGAAGGCAGGACCGTCGAACACTGTGGGCTCAGGGATAGCCAAAGGCAATGCCTTTGGCCTACCCCGGCCCGCCTCACTCTACCCCCTCGCAGGTCACGGTTGAGGGCTTATGCGGGATTCAACATCCGGTCGAGGCATACTTTTGGGGCCTAAAGAACGTCCAAGCCTGCGGGAGGGTGAGTTGCACCAGAGCGGCAAAGTGAAAGGGGCACAACCTTATGCGATTGGGGTTCGCCGTCAAAGTGCTGGGGCAACCTGACCTGAAATCCCACGACACCCGCCGCTGGCAGAACGAACCTCACCTGAGCGTCAGCCTGGCTTACGTGCGGGACATCTTTGGCTATCTGGATAGGGCCGGCATCCGCATGTACCGCCTGTCGTCGGACCTGGCGCCATATCTGACCCACCCCGACCTGCCGCAGTTTCATCACCAGATTGAAGAGTGCACTGCCGAGCTGGCTCTGGTGGGTCAGATGGCGCGAGAGGCCGACCTGCGCCTCTCTTTCCACCCCTCGCAATACGTGGTGCTGAACGCGGCCGAAGAAGCCATCGCCGCCAGAAGCGCGACCCAAATCACTGCTCTGGCGCAAATGCTGGAGGTCATGGGCCTGGGAGCAGAAGCGGTAGTGGTCATCCATCTGGGAGGAGTCTACGGAGACAAAAAGAGTGCCCTGAAGCGTTTCGTGACCCACTACGAGAGACTGCCTGAGGTGGCCCGCCGGCGGTTGGCGCTGGAGAACGACGATGCCAGCTACTCTATAGGGGACCTCCACCACATCCACCAGCAGACGGGCCTCCGACTGATCTTCGACTACCTGCACTTTTTAAACCACAATCCCGAAGGTCTCTCGCTGACCGAGGCGTTGGCCCTGGCTCTGGACACTTGGCCGGCCGATGTCACTCCCAAGGTCCACTTCAGTTCCCCAAGCACGGCCATGCGCACCGTGGAACACACCGACCCGCGCACAGGAGGGCGACGGCTGGTGCTGCGCCCGCCCCGGCCGACCCAGCACGCCGATTTCATTGACCCTTTCGCTTTCATCACTTTTCTGCGCCAGGGCCAAGGGCTGCGAGATTTCGATGTGATGCTGGAAGCCAAGGCCAAGGACCTGGCTCTCTTGCGTCTGCGCGATGAAGTGCGTCGGTTC
Source organism: Anaerolineae bacterium (assembly GCA_029933115.1). GTDB lineage: Bacteria > Chloroflexota > Anaerolineae > E26-bin7 > E26-bin7 > E26-bin7. The sequence continues at coordinate 3,408 of JAOZOT010000338.1, forward strand.
GCGCCCGAGTTACCACTGGAAGAGGGGAGGTAAAAGTGGTTGAGGCCGATGTGGAAAGCCGTATCCCCGAACTGAAAGAGTTGCAGCGTGTCGCTTATTGGCTGGCCCAGCGGTTCTGGTCAGAGGCCAACGCAGGCAACATCTCTGTGCGCCTGACCGAACTCCCGGCCGATATTGCCCCAAGGGAAGGCGGCCCCCCCGTCCAGATGCCGCTGGCCTTTCCTGAACTGGCCGGGCAGCACTTTTTAGTCACCGGCACCGGCAAGCGCATGCGCGATATTATCCACGACCTAGAGGGAAACGTCGGCCTTATCCGCATCCTGCCAGGTGGCGAAGCTTACACCTGTCTGTGGGGTACGCCCAGGGTGACCAGCGAGTTCCCGGCCCACTCGGCCATTCATCAGGTGCTGCTGGCCGAGAGACCAGACCACAAGGCCATCGTCCACACCCACCCCCCAGGGTTGGCTGCTCTGACTCACCTGGCTCGATTCCAGGACACCGAGGCTCTGAGCGACGTTCTCTTCCACATGCACCCAGAAACCGGCTACTTCCTCTTCCAACAATTAGCTTTCCTGCCTTACATGGTCCCCGGCTCGGTCGAGTTGGGGCAGGCGACGGCCGAGGCGCTGCGCACTTGTAAGGCAGCACTGTGGGACAAGCACGGTGTGGTCGCCATCGGCGAGACGATGGCCCGGGCACTGGACTGGATCGAGATACTGGAGAAGGCAGCGCAAGTATACTGGCTCGTGGCCAATAGCGGACAGCAGCCCGTTGGCCTCACCGACCAGCAGATTGGAGCGATGCTCAAGGCGTATGGCCTCGCCTGAAACAGGAGGGGTACCGGAAGCGCCCTGGATCCCCGGCCGGTGGGGGTCGGTGGGTCTGCTTATGAACTTTGAGAAAACAGTTCGGTAATGGGACGGTGGTTGGGTAAACCGGCACTACACAGGGTATCCTCGCCGGCTTGCCCGGAGCTCAAAGCTCCAGGCTGAGCAGCGCAAGGGCAC
>JAOZOT010000339.1 GCA_029933115.1 Anaerolineae bacterium
CAGTTCCAGTCTCCAACAAAACCCGCCGCCCCGAAATCGTGGACAGCGCTCACGTAGATATTCCCTCGTGGGCACTCAAAGGCGACGCGCCCGCCAAACTCCTACTCAGACTCTACGCCCCCGCCGGGGCTACGGGCACAGTCAATGATTACGGCCACATCAGCCGCATCATCATCGGAGCCAAATCCCGCAACTTGCACCGCTTCCGCCACATGCTAAATCTGGGCGACGGCGGGCAATTTACGGGATGGGCAGTAAGCTACGGCACAGATACATCCTCGGCAACGGCCACCGACTCTCCAGCGGCGGTCCGCGCAGACTGTACGTTCGCTTCCGATGAGTCAACAGTTATGCGCGCGCGGTTAGTGGGAACCGACATGCTGCGCTACTATCGCGGAGCCTACAAAGCATACCTCATCGCGCAGCAAGACGGCGGCGACCCTGGCGATGTCTCAGTCAAACTTCGTATTGGTTTACAGGGCACCGACAACTACTCTCCTAAGTGGGACACGGACGAGCAAACGTTCTCCGTGGTAGATGATCGGATAGCGCTCGACCTCGGCACCATTAACATTCCATTTAGCCCAGAAAGCGCCGCCGACGATCCAGACACAGACCTTATCTTTGAAATTCACGCCGGCTGCGGCGCTGGTTTGGGCGGAACTGTGGACTTGAAACTCTGGCGGCTTGTGCTTATTCCAATTGACGAGTGGCACGTAGAACTGGACGACCCCGTAACTAACTCCGACTACGGAACGTCCGCCCTCCGCGGCGACAAAGTGCTAGAAATTGACGGCGGCATTCTGAAAGATCGTACCATCACGCGGCACAACACCGGCGACGCCCTCGTACCGCTGGAAACGTGGTCACGCCGCGGCGCGCCGCCCGCACTAGAACCACAGCAAGAGACAAGACTTTGCTTCCTCGTTCTGTCGTATAAAGACTCGTGGGGGACGCCGCCGCTGCGAGTACACAATCTCGGGCTAGGCATAGAAGCGTACGTTGTGCCGCGATACGCAGCGCTCATAGGAGATGGCTCTTCGTGATAGAAGAAATCGTAATCCGACACAACCCGCTGTCATCCGGCGGCACGTATCATAAGTCACTAAGCCGCGGCCAGTTCGAGAACTACCGCCACACCAAACGCGCTATGGGCGGGCACTACCGCGCATCTTTCGACGTTGTGCTGTCTCTTAACGAGATGTATACGTTTTTCTCTGAAAACTTGTTTCGAGAAGTGCAAGTATTCAACCACCGCGGCGTGGGCGTCTGGGAGGGCTTTATCTTTGGTATGACGCTCTCGTTGGGTGGGTTTTCTATGAGTGTGTCTTTGCAGTCTATGGCTAACAGAATGTGGGCGCGCTACTACAATGGGACATCTACTGTGCGCTCTACGACTGTGGAAGATACAGATAGTCAAAATAGATATTGGATACGCGAGCAGGTACTAACGATGGGAGAGGCCACGCCCGCCCTCGCTGAGCAAGCACTCTACACAAGACTGGAGCAAATATCCGACCCGTCCGTCCCCGCGATAGAGTGGAGAGGCGAGGCAAAGCATCCCGCCAAACTTTCCGTGGAATGCCGCGGCTATTGGGACTTGCTGTGGTGGAGAGTATACAACCAGACAACCAACACGGGCACCGTAGACGCCGACGTAATTATCGGCAATATCTTAGATGACATCGCCCCGTGGGTGTTAGAACGAGAGATCGCAGATAATAACACGCAAGTCGAGCAAGAAATTGACGCCGACCGCTGGGCGGGCGACTTTATCAACTCCATCGCGGCGCTAGGCGACGGTGGGTATGATCGTTGGATCGCTGGAGTGACGTGGGGACGTAAGTTCTATTATCGAGAAGCGGCACAGAAGGAAATTCCGACATGAGAATACCCGTAAGGCGGCCAGTTTTTCACGAACACGAGGACTTAGAGAACGGACGGCGACGGACAGTCGTTTGGCAGCGCCCCATGCGCTTCTTAGAAAGCGGTGTCGAGAAACCAATACGCTTTGCGCTGGACGAGCAAGAAGTTCTGCCCGGCTTTGGGCTGTGCTTTGACGACATCGCCATCGGAGGCTTTCGCGCTTTTGCACGGCCAGGGCGGGCGCTGATGACAGTTTCCGACGTGGATAGAATGCTGGAGTTCGAGCCGGTGGGCGTAAAACCGACGCGGGCCAGCCGCCACCCAGGGGCGCATCCACTCTTTCCATATCTACGCCAACACGCCGCCGCGGGCGTACTTTACCGAAATATCTGGCCGGGGGCGTCTCTACTCTACGAATACGGCGGGCACGTTATCCAAGAATACATTCTTCTAGAACGCGGCCATCCACAAGAATTTCGCTGGCGAATACGAGGGCGAGAGTTTGGGCTAACTCCGCAGGGCGGAATTAAGTTTGCACAAGTCTATTTACCGCCGCCGCTTTTGACGGGACCACAGCTTTCTCCAACCGAGAACCCGTCTCACATTCCCATACCGCTGAAGTGGGAGATAGATAACGGAGACATTGTAGTAAGACTACCGGACGGCGACTTTGCCGGTATGATACTAGACCCCACCATCACGCTGCAACCCGGCGCGGCGGACGGTGTGGACAGTTACATGCAGGAGATAAACCCCGACACAAACTACGGCTCCGATGTTATAATGAAAGTGGCTCACGGCGTCACCGACGGCTATCGGCAAAACTCTCTCGTCAAGTTCGACTATTCAAGTATTCCCAAGGGCAGCCGTATTGACGAGATGGAGATGACGCTGTACGTTTACGCCGCCACAGATAACTCTGCATACGCGTACCGCGTACTAGTCTCTTGGACCGAGGGTGAGGTAACGTGGAACTCCAGAGACGGGACAAATAACTGGGCCAGCGCCGGCTGCAACGGCTCCGGTACAGACCGCGATACATCATACTTTCAGAGAAAAGACATCCCTTCCGGCGGCTCCGGTTTTTACACTTGGGTTTTCTCCAACGGCGGGCAGACTATGATGCAGGCCCACTTTGAGAATAACCAGGGTATTCTTCTGACCGACGATCTCAACGGCACCGGCACCGCCCGCACCATCCAGTTTGCCACATCTGATGAGACAGACGCAAACACGCGTCCAAAGATGGTGGTAGACTACACGCCGCCGACGTTCGGGCGTTTGTGGGCGTTTGAGCTAAACCCGTTGGGCCAGCGTCTTGAAATTATCAGCGACACGGGCTATCCCATTCCTCCAGAAGAAATAGAGGCCGACGCGTGGTATATGGTGGGCGGGCCGTCGCTACCCACGTCTGAGTTAGCAGAGGACCTCGTTCACGAAAAGCGGGCGGCCTACGTGGAAGAGATCGAGTATTCAGACCCAGACAGCGCCTCTATCGCGTCGAACACAAGCCAATTTGCAGACGTAGTGGTGGCGAGGGCCGCGGGGAGGAGCGCGCTATGATACCGATTGGAGTTACGGTAGACGAAACGTCTCCAGCCTATTATGACGCCGCCGCCGTGGAAACTACCGACTCCAACGTGGCGACATCCGCGTATTCTACAAAGAAGTCCGCCACGCCGACAAGTAAGCCGCCGGTGGAGGACTACAACGTGGTCGTAACGTTTTACGATCCCGAACTAGCAGCATTTTTGGGCACACAGGGGCAGCTATGAGAGCGTGGATCATCGGTAACGGCCCGAGTTTGCGCCAACATCTTGAACGCGGCGACTTTGATCTCCTGCACCAACGCGGCGAGGTCACATTCGCCATGAACAAGATTCATCTACTCTACGATCTTGGCGACACGAGTTGGGTCCCCACAAACTACCTGTTCTTTGAAGCGATGGGAAACGCCGCCCGCTTAGAGACATACGACTGGGTTCCATACGTCAGCGATTGGATTAAGTCGGGTGTGCGCTGCTACATTGACGAGACATTCCGCCCCCGCCTGCTGTCAGAGTTTGGAGCGCCGAACGTGCAGCCGGTTTATTGGAAAGACGAGCGGCGGGCCGACGGCGTTTTCGATAACGTGATTTGGGTACGGCGCTGGATATGCCACGGAGCTTCGGCCCTGCACGAAAAACGCCCCGAAAGCTGGCATCTTCCCGAAATATGCTGCTACGGGGGCAGTATGAACATCGCCGCGCAATTAGCATTTATGTTGGGATACGAACCCGTTTATCTGATTGGCTGCGATTTGGGTTTCCAAGACGACCGCGGCGCTGACGCCGACCCGAACCACTTCCATCCCGACTATTGGACGGCGGACGACTTTCCGCTAAACACACGCGATACGACGCTGCGCCACATGCACAGCATCATTCGTAAAGAGTTTGAGAAGATGGGCCGCCACATTTACAACGCCGGCATCGGGGGCAAACTGGATGTCTACGAGCGCGTTGATTTGCGGGAGGTATTGAAATGACGATTACGCTGGGC
>JAOZOT010000340.1 GCA_029933115.1 Anaerolineae bacterium
GCGCGTCTTTGATGATCTCCATGGTGAAGGGGTCCACTTTCGGTTTGGGCATCTCTTCGTATCCCTCACAGTCTACCAGATTCGCCCGCAACTGCTCATGATAGCCGTGTCAGGTATAGCCACAGGTTGGGCAGCGCTCTTCCCCAACACAGAACCCCCGGATGTCGAATCACTTGCTGCTCACCACTCCGCTTCTTCTCGTCGGAGCACCGCCACCGCTAATCCGACAGGCAGCGCCAGCACCACTGTTGTCACTACTTCCAGCAAGATCATCAGACGATCAAAAGCTGCTCCATGGACATTGGGGCACAAAGACTCAGACAGCACGATCACGAATATGAGAACCACCACGAACAGCGCGCCGACAATAGGCCATAATACTGCTCCAGCGAGAGCATACCAGACAGCGTTCTTCGTCACGAATCTCTGTCGAGCAAGTCTCTGCCTTGCGGCATATCCAATCATTGCACCCATTGCTCCACCCAACGTGGCGATCAGCAGCGCAACATAGAAAGACCAACCAACTGGAAAACCAGAGGTGTCTTCAAAGTAGGGAGACTGCGATACCCACTGCAGAAGCCCCTGGGCGATTGCGATACCGACTCCAATGCCAAGAACCCCGCCGGCTATGTTAGCCACTACCCATCGCATTCTCATCTGACGTACCCTTAGCCGTCTGTCTGCCTACCCTGTTTCCACTCAATTGCGCCACCCAACTACAACACATTACAGGAGTTACGCAGTTCGTACCCAAAGTAGCCCCAAAGGGGCGTAGTATCAAGAGATGCGAACGGTGGGAAAAGACCAACTCGCTTCTCAACAACTCCCGACAGCACCGGCTGAAGAGCCGGTGCTGCCCCCCCCAGCCCGATACCCTCTACCGTAGGGACAGCACCCGCCCCAGGTCTCACGCCCACCCAACGGGGCGACCGCGAGGGTGCGCCCCTACAATGCGGGTACCCCTACCCCTCCTCGATGTGCAAGAAACCATATTCGTCCACGCTCAGTCGCTGGCCGGGGAAGACCACGGTGGTGGCGGCCGGTTCTTCGACGATGAGCGGCCCGGAGAGAACCGCCCCCACCAGCAATAGATCGCGCTCGTAGGTCGGCGTGGCCACAAAGGTCTCATCGAACATGACCTGGCGCTCTCCTTTGTAGGCCCTCTCTACGGTGCGCCCCTCGTCCTTGTTGAGGCGGGTGATGGGGGGCTTTTCCACCCGACCCAGGGCCGTCAGGTGAAAGTTGACCAGCTCCACAGGCGAGTCCAGACGGAAGGTGTAGGCGTGCTCGTGCAGTTGGTGGAAGCGCTCGTTGATCTCCGGCAAATCTTTCTCCGTCAACTGTCCGGCGGGGATGGGCACTTTGACGGTGTGCTCCTGGCCCAGGTAGCGCATGTCGGCGAAGCGCTGGAAGACCATCCGTTCCCTTGTCACCTTCTCGGTGGCCAGGTCCTCGATGGCCTGCTCTTCCATCTCGGTGAAGATGGCGGTCAGTCCGGCCGGCGTTATGCGGTCGGTGCGCACCACCCTGGTGCGGATATAGTCGTTGCGCAGGTCGGTCATCAACATCCCCCAGGCGGAGAAGACGGCCGGGGCGGTGGGCACCACGATGCGCTTGACCCGCAGCTCGCGGCCCAGAGCCGCAGCGTGCATCGAGCCGCCGCCGCCGAAGGCCACTATGGTGAACTCGCGGGGGTCGTAACCGCGCCGCACCGAGACCAGCTTCAGGGCGTTGCCCATGTTGGCGTCGGCTATGCGGATGACGCCCATAGCCGCTTCCTCGATGCTCATGCCGAAATGGTCGGCGATTTTTTGCATGGCCTGGCGGGCCTTCTCCACCGAGACCTTGATCTCGCCCCCCAGGAAGTAATCGGGGTTGATGCGCCCCACCACCAGGTTGGCATCGGTGACGGTCGGCTCCTCGCCGCCGGCGTCGTAACAGGCCGGGCCGGGCACCGCCCCCGCGCTGACCGGCCCCACCCGCAGCGCACCCGCCTTGTCTATCCAGGCGATGGAGCCACCGCCGGCGCCGATCTCCACGATGTCCACCGTGGGCACTTTGATGGGATAGCCTTCCCAGTCGCGCCGATATTCTATCCTGTAGTCGGTGGTGATGCGAGGGACGCCGTTCTCCACCAGCGAGCTCTTGACCGTGGTGCCGCCGATGTCCAGAGTGATGATGTTGGGCTCGCCCAGCAGATCGCCGATGACCGCCGCGCCGATGACCCCGGCCACCGGGCCTGATTCGCAGGTCCTGATGGGCGCCTGGCGGGCCATCTCAAAGGTGGTGATGCCGCCGTTGGATTGCATGATGTGCGCCACCGGCCCCATGCCCATCTCGCTCAGGTCCTGCTCCAGGGTGTTCAGGTAGCGGACGGCGATGGGCTGGACGTAGGCGTTGAGCACGGTGGTGCTGGTGCGCTCGTACTCCCGCCACTCCTTGGTGATCTCGTGGGAAAGGGTGACGGGGACATCGGGCAGCAGCTCCCGCAGCAGTTGGCCACAGCGCGCCTCGTGGGCCGGGTTGGCGTAGGAGTGCAGGAAGCAGACGGCGATGGCCTCCACCCCTTCTTTCTTGAAGAACTCTGCTGCCCGACGCACGTCGTCCTCGTTCAGGGGCACAAGCTCCTCGCCCTTGTAGTTGACCCGCTCCCTCACCTCCAGCCGCAGGTAACGGGGCACAAAGGGCTCCGGTTTGGTGTAGTACATGTTGTAGATGTCGGGGCGGTTGGCGCGGGTGATCTCCAGGACATCGCGGAAGCCTTTGGTGGTGATGAGGCCCGTTTTGACCCCCTTGCGCTCGGTCAGGGCGTTGATGATGATGGTGGAGCCGTGGACGAAGAAGGTGGTATCGGCCACGTTGAGGCCGGACTTTTTGAGGGTGTCTTCCACGCCGATGGCAAAGTTGTGAGGCGTGGTCGAGGCCTTGGTCATGCCGATCTCGCCGGTGGCCTCGTCCAGATAGATCAGGTCGGTGAACGTCCCACCGATGTCGGTCGCCACTCGCACCGCTGCTCCCTCCTCAGACGCTTCACGAGAACGCCACTTCCAAATCGGCGATAGCGTAGGTGGGAGTGCCTTCAGCTTCCATCCCACGCATCGCCATCGCTAAAGAGAGATCCTTTCGGTCGGTACGATCAATATCCTCGTTGGCGCGCACAAGTGCTGGGGGAAGACTTCCGAAGTCTCTGAGACTTCGGAAGTCTGCAGAAACTAACCCAGCGGTTATGCGTGCCAAGAAATCCTCATCGAAACTGACCAACTCCACGTCGTACATTTCAGCCGCCACGTACTGATATGCATCATCAAAATCAAGGCCGAAGTGGTCAATTACAGCTACAAGACGCTCCTTTATGCCTCGCTTCGCCACTCTAACGCCTTCTGCTGGAGTTCGAGCGCGGTGTACTGATCGCGATAATCTCGCAAAGCGCCCGCCCAATCTTGGCGGAGCTTCCTGCCTGCTTTTGGGCGATGCTTTACCAAAAGGAATTCGACAAAATCCCTGACCACCCTTTGAGCATAGGTATGTACTCTTGCCACTCCATCACTCCACCTTGTGCAGGGTCAGGCCGCTGGTCACCACACACTGTACTTTGCTAGCTATTTCAACAGGCAGACAAAACCCGCCTGTTCAAAATTGCGGTCTGTCGTTAACGCTTCCACGATACCGCGTTGCCGCATGACCACAAAACTTGAACAGTCAACAAGGCTCCATTCCTTGTCCGGTCGCTCGGTAAGTAGCTGCCAAGCCTGCTGGTCGAGAGTAGCGTCTACATGGACAATTACAACATGCGGAGCAGCTTTCAAGCTCTCGATAAACGCAATAATTGACGGTCGAGGAATATGGAGCGGGCTGGTCAGCAGCGCCACAAGTTCAGCAACGATATAGTTCGTAGTGATGAACTTGCGCCCTTGTCGTCGCTCACTGCGATAAATGGCAGCCGCCAATGAGTGATACTTCTGCGTTGGATCAACCAGATGACCCCAACCAGCGGTATCTACGAAGAGTTCAGACATCTAGGCTCCTTCGCGTTCTACATTGTGCATGGTTTCCATCAGAGACTTTCCAAGATATTGGTCATGGTCATCTGCCCAGTCGGAGACATCGCTGCTGAACGCACCGATAAACTCCTCCAACGGATCATAGGCAAGGCGGTTAACTGTGGCAACCAACCACTCGGCTGCCAGTGCCTCACGCGAGCGCCCCACTTGCTCCGCCGTTTTGGTCAACAACTCGTACACACTCTCCGGCACTTCTAATAGCAACGTATGCCCCATATCCTACTACCTCCTGACGTCGGTACTCCAAACAACAGGAACTGCACCTAACCACGAATATGCAAAGCCCATCATCCCCTGTAAGGCTTATTTCTTGCGCCCGCCGACGAGCTTCTTCACCTCCAGCG
>JAOZOT010000341.1 GCA_029933115.1 Anaerolineae bacterium
CAAGGGCACTTGCAGTGCCCTTGCGCTGCTTAGCCTGGAGCTTGAGCTCCAGGCACCCTCCCGCCGGGTTCGCCATCCGACGGGCTCAAGGAGCGAAAACCGAAGCGAGTTGGCCGCTGATGGGCCTAGATTACAAATCCAGGCCGGGTAGGGGCAGGTCTCGCTTGCGCCTGCCCCAGGTCACCCTCCCGCAGGTGGCGAACCCTGCGGGAGGGTCGTTGCCCTACGGCGTAATAGAAACAGCGCCGGTGAGGAGGGCACCCAACTGACGGCGCTGTTTCTTTTGGGGCTCAACTGGGTCTGGCTAGATGGATTTTCATCCTTCGCCTGGCGGTTCGAGGGGGCCGCCCAAGTGCCTCAAGGCTGTCTGGAGGGCATCGTTGGCCGTATCCAGCGCATTGGCAGCAAAGACGATGCCCTGGGCTGCGCTGTCTTTTCCCGCTTGCTGCACCCGCTCTGCCCACTCCCGAAATTCGGCAGCGTGCTCGGCATTGTGCTCTATCCAATGAGGCAGCAATATGCGGATTTTGTCAACATCGCTCATCTTTTCGTCTCCCTTCACCATTGTTGCGCTCCAGGCTGCTACCTCCAGCCTGACCGGGCTCCAGATGGAGCCTCTTCCGCTTTTGCTGGATTGTCCCCTCCAGCAGTTGTGGCCTGGATTTGGCGATCTCAGCAGATCGCAGTTGGGGTTCATGCCATTCCCCGCTAAATCATTATAAGGGAAGATAGGCGCGCTGTCAAACATTTCCTATTCCCGCCATTTCCCCTCCCGGCGGGCCTGTAGTATAATTCTCTCACCTTGCCTGGTATGGAGGGCTGCTGCTATGACCGTGCTGGGGCGACTTTTTCGGTACCTGACTCCTTACTGGAAGCAATTGATCCTCACCGCAGCTTTGTTGATCTTGCTGACGGTCCTTCAACTGCTTCCCCCTCTCTTTCAGAAGCAGATCGTTGATGAGGTGATCGGCACCCGTGACCTGGGGCGCCTGGGGGGCCTCGTCGCCGGGTTGGTGGGAGTTTATGCCCTGATCCAGGTGGCAAATTCGGGTGACCTCTACGTCCGCCATGCTCTGGGCGAACGGTTTATCCTCGATTTGCGGGTGCGGCTCTACGCCTACCTGCAGCGCCTTTCCCTCTCCTTCTTTGAACGAACCTCCACCGGGGAGTTGATGTCGCGGGTGACCAACGACGTCAACGCTCTGGAGCACTTTGTGACCCACGGGGTCAGCTTTATAGCCATTGACTTGATGCGCTTGATCGGGACGGCCATCATCTTGTTATTCCTGGAATGGCGACTGGCGCTGCTGGTTTTGATCCCGGTGCCCATCCTGGCTTTCGGTATGAGGTGGTTCAACACCCGGATTCGCTCTGTCTACCGCCGGGTCCGCGCCCGACTGGGTGACATCAACGCCAGGCTGCAGGACAACCTGGCCGGCATTCACGTCATTCAGGCTTTTGGTCAGGAGGATGTCGCCCTGGAGCGTTTCACTGTCGAAAGCCGGCGCTATTACGAGGCCAAGGTTCAGGGTATTCGCTACTGGTCCTTGTTCTTTCCGGGGATGTATTTCATCGCTTCCTTGGGCAGCGTGCTGGTGCTGGGGGTGGGGGCGGTGATGGTGGTGCGGGGGCAACTGTCGTTGGGCAGCATGGTAGCTTTCCTGTCGTATGTGGTCTCTTTCTACGACCCGATCCGCCGTCTGACCGAGATTGATAACATCTTTCAGGAAGCTATTGCCGCCGGGGAGCGAATTTTCGAGTTGCTGGACGAGGTGCCCGAGATTGAGGATGCTCCCGACGCGGTGGCTTTGCCTCGGCTGCGCGGCGAGGTCCGCTTCCATAACGTCCATTTTCGCTACGATGCTGCGTCGGCAGACTCGACGGCGACCGAGGTGTTGCACGATGTCGAGTTCCAGATAGCGCCGGGTGAGGTGGTAGCCCTGGTGGGGCCCAGCGGGGCGGGCAAGACCAGTATAGCCAGCCTGCTCTGCCGCTTCTACGATCCCATTCGCGGCCATATCACCGTAGACGGCTACGATCTGCGTCAGGTCCAGATCAGGTCTCTGCGGCGACAGATCGCGGTGGTGCTGCAGGACACCTTCCTGTTCAATACCACCGTGCGGGAGAATCTGCTCTATGGCAAGCCCGATGCCGGCGAGGAGGAGATGATTGCCGCAGCCAAGGCCGCCTACGCCCACGAGTTCATCATGGCTTTGCCACAGGGCTACGACACCGAGATCGGCGAGCGCGGGGTAAAGCTATCGGGTGGGCAGAAGCAGCGCCTGGCCCTGGCACGAGCTATCCTGGCCGACCCGCGCATCCTGATTTTGGACGAGGCTACCTCGTCGGTGGACGCCGAGGCCGAGTATCTGATCCAGCAAGCGTTGGAGGAGGTGCTGAAAGGTCGCACGGCGCTGGTCATCGCCCATCGGCTGTCCACCATTCGCAACGCAGACAAGATCATCGCTCTGGAGGGTGGACGCATCATCGAGATCGGCGACCACCGCGAGTTGCTGTCGCGGGGCGGACTCTACAGCCAACTGTACCGCCGCCAGCTTGAACTGGTGGCAGGCGACCCGGCGGAGTAATGAGCAAATGCACGCTGCCTGAGAGTCTCAGTAGGCCACAATAGCTCGCAGCAGATCGTAACCGGGGTCAAATGAGCCCAGGCCGGTGTAGGCCAAAGGCACTGCCTTCTGGAGATAAGCCGAAGGCACTGCCTTCGGCTATCCCTGAGCCCACGGTGTTCGACGATCCTGCCCTTGCCCTATTTCGAGGGCAAAGCCCTTGGCCGGTTAAAGCTCCTCTCCCTTGTCCCTTTGCTCTCTCAGGAAACGCTCTATTTCGTCAAAGAGCTCTTGGTCGGCTTCGAGAGGGGACCTGAGGTTGGCCGTCAGGTCTTCAAAATTAGCGATGGCATCTCGGGCCTCTTCGGACAGGAGCCCGTACAACTGTTCCATGCTGGGCTCCATCTGTTCGGCCATGACCGTCAAATCTTCCAGGTCAACGACGATGCCCAGCATTTTGGTCAAGACCTCGAGGATGGCCTGGGAAGCTTTGGGGTTGGCTATGCGGGTGGCGTAGATTGGCATTTCTCCCAGGAGGCAGACTCCTTCCACTCCTCTCTGCTTGGCTACTCCCAGCAGCAATCCATTCAGGCCTCCGATGCTGCCTTCGCTCATGGGCATGACCCCGTAGATCTTCAGGTATTTCACCAATTGAGCGGTGGTAGCTGTTCCCCAGACGCGTGGTTCTTTGGAATGATGCATCCACAGGGGAAAAGCCGCAGAGGTGTAGATCCTTCGGACGTTGAATGCCTCGGCCACGTCCAGGACCAGGTGAGCGAGCTCCCAGCCCTGCTGGGGTTGGTCGTTTCCAACAAAGATCAACAGGTCGTGTCTCTCTCCCTGATCCCAGAAGTAGAACTTGTTTTCTGGGAATTTGGGTACCTGTATTACGGAACCTTCAATCAGCACCTCGGTGGGCGAGAAGAAGTCGTGGGGCAATATTTCCCCGCACTCTTCTGCCTGCAGTTTCTGCCGGAGGTAATTGGTGGCTATCAAGGCCACACCGCCCATGCCAGACCAGCCGGCAATCAGACAAGGGCTCTTGAGTTGGGGCTTTTTGAAGAACCTGATAGGGCTTTCCATAGCCAATCATCCCCCGCCGGTAGATACACAGGACTTTGTTTATATTATACCATGCATGGGGAGAAAACAAAAGCCCGCCAGACTTGCCCCACCTGCCCTGCTGACTGACGTCAGGTTGACAAAGGGGATGAAGTGGAATACAATGGGGACAGCAGGGAAGTTATGGCTTGGCTTGGAGAAACTTTTGGGGAGATGTCATAGCCGCCGACGGAGGGGCGATGCTGACCATCGAGATTCCTGGCTATGGCCGATTGGCACTGGAGCATCTGGCGTTGGACTTGAACGGCACCCTGGCTTTGGATGGGGAGGTTCTGCCCGGCGTCGCCGAGCGACTGGCATCCTTATCGCCTCATTTGCAGATTCACCTGTTGACGGCCGACACGCGGGGGCGAGGGATGGCCACGGCCGCTGCTCTGGGCATCAATCTGCGTCGCCTGACGCCTGGTGACGAAGCAGCCCAGAAACGGGCCTTCGTCGAATCGCTGGGAGCGCAGAGGGTGGCTGCTGTGGGGAACGGGGCTAACGACGCGGAGATGCTGGCCGTGGCTGCTCTGGGAATTGCTGTGCTGGGGCCGGAGGGTCTGGCTCAAGCCGCCGGGCAGAATGCCGACCTGATCGTGCCAGACATCGGTGCGGCGCTGGACCTGCTGTTGCACCCCCAACGGCTAGTAGCTACCCTCCGACGCTGAGAGCCGAAACCCAGGTGCGACGCACTTGCTGTCAGTGCGTCGCACCTTAACGTTCCACAGAG
>JAOZOT010000342.1 GCA_029933115.1 Anaerolineae bacterium
AAAACTAAACTGTTACGAGCAATGCCCTCGGCCGGCCGGGTGTAATCTGGGAACGAATTTACGGGGGCTGAAAGAAAGCGCGAAGGGGCATCCTTCGGGCTCCCCGGACGTTTGCTGCACGCCCAATAGCAATCGTGCTGGCTTTTTGGCCATTTTTGGGCTATAATTGGTGACATGAAAAAGGTTGTCTCTTTTGACACAGTGCTGCTCTTTATCCTCACCATCGCCCGCGTGCGTATAGATACGATGGCTGCCCTGGCGACCCCCGACCGCCAGGCTGACTTGGCCAAAGTCCCCCTTCTGAGCGCGCTGCTGCCCGACAAAAGCCTGGAGTTGTTGCACGATTGGCTGGTGGACCCGTACAGTCTTTTGCTCATCACCGTCACTTTCGGGGCGCTCATGGCCTATGTCGTCTTCGATGTGTTGAGGGATCACCTCAATGAGGTGAGGGTTCAGCAGGCCAAGTTGGCCCTCGTATGGTTGATAGTTGTATCAACGGTCGTGAGCCAATCGGTGCTCCTCATCCTCCTGCGTCAGGCCACCGGCCCGGCCGGCTACACCCACGACGGCGGGGTCATCCAGACCGAAGAGGCCCTGAAATATGTCCTGGCGGGCAGAAACCCCTACGTGGAGGATTATGTAAACACTCCCATGGCCGAGTGGGGGCTGGACTATAAGACGGCCCTTTATCATTACCCCTATCTTCCCTGGACGTTTTTGTTCTCTACCCCTTTTTACCTCGTCAGTCGGGCTGTGCTGGGTTGGTACGATCAGCGGTTCGTCTACCTGGTGCTCTTCATCCTCACTCTGCTTCTTGCTCCCAGGCTAGCCCACAGGTGGACCGACAAGCTTGGTCTGGTGATGGTTTTGGGCCTCAATCCCATCATGGGCGTTGACGTTATCTTTGGCCAGAACGATTCCTTTGTGTTGTTCTGGATTGTTTTGGCTCTATGGCTGCTGCGGCTCTCCCGGGAAGGAGGCGAGGAATGGGGTGTCGTCTTGTCTGTTGTCTCTTTCGGGCTGGCCTGCGCCAGCAAACCCACCGCCTGGTTTCTGGCGCCTTTCTACTTTCTTTATCTGTTGCGCGGGGAAGACATCTCGCTAGGGAATCTGGAAGCGCTGGCCACTACTCTGCTGCGGAAAGCGGCTCCTTTCCTCGTCGCTTTCGCTATGCCGGTACTGCCTTTCGCCGTGTGGGATTGGGGTGCTATGGTGGATGACATCTGGGGGTGGGCCAGCGGTGTGGCTGAGGTCCCCTATCAGATCAGGGGGTGGGGCTTTGCCAACTTGATCCTGAGCCTGGGCCTGGTAGAATCCAAGCTGGATTATTTTCCCTTTTGGCTCCCCGAGTTTCTCACCTGTCTGCCGCTCTTGCTATTCCTTCTGTGGCGGCAGGTCAAAGCGAATACATTGGGGGCTATGCTCTATGGCTACAGTGCGATAATGTTTGTCTTTTTCTACTTCTCGCGCTTTCTCAACGAGAACTATTTGGGGTTTATACTGGCTTTCCTGGCCTTGGCCTACTGTACCACCGATGGGGAGGAAAGAGTGGGAGACACCCCCACACCCCCGCCCTGACGGGCCGGTCCAACCGACTCGTCGCCGCCCGAAAACCGAGGTACAGCCAACCCTTGGCCATAACCGGGCTGGGCACGTCAGACCTCCGTGTACGAATCATCGGGTTCTTCTCTGGAGGGACGGTCAAGTTCGTCCAGAATGGCGCGCAGTTCGTCCAGGTATTCGGGGATTTCTCCTCCCCACTCCACCTTGTAAGCCAAAACCGGAGGCAAGAGAGGCAGAGTGGCCTCCAGCTTGTGCTTTGGCCCGCCCCGGCCGGCAAGGGCGGCTTCGATTTTCTCCAGGGTGCGGCGGGTGGCTGCGTCGGCGGGGAGACCGTGCTGTTGCCAGGCGATCATCGCCCGTCGGATCGCATCAAGCGTGCGCTGAATCTCTGCCGGCGACAGCCGATCCTCCTGGACCAGGGCGGACACCTGTTCCAGGCGAGATTGCTCGTAAACGGCGTGAGTACTTTCTTCGGAGACCTCGCTCTCCTTTTGCCAGTCGGCCCACCTGCCGAGCCAGCGGGCGAAGAAGGCGTTACCGATGGCGTAGCCATCTCCCTCACGGCGCAGGTAGCCCAGTTGAGTCAGGCCGTGGAGAAAGGCCGGGTCAACATCGGCCGGAACCGGTCTCCCTTCGACGAGGGCGTGAAGCACCCGCCGCTCGACATCGGTAAGGTAGGCAAAGTCTCTGTCAAAGGTGGCGGTCCTGGTGCATTGGTCGAGGATGGCATCCAGGTCCCCTTGAACGGGACGGCGGAGCCGACCGTCGTCAAACAGCCGCCAGCCCAGCAATTGCAACAGCAGCGGATGCCCATTGGTCAGACGGATGAGACAGGTGACGAGGGCGTCGTCCACCGCTACAGGGGTGGGGCTCTGGCTCTGTCGCAACAGCGCCGCCGAAGCACCCGGACTGAGGCCACCCAGGTAGCGCAGGGCAAAGCCGCTGAGGAAAGGGGAACCTGAAGGAGCGGTGAGGTCGTTGGCTTCGCTCAGAGCCTTGGCTGCGACCAGGACAACCCGCAAGGCCGGGCAGTTTTGTACCGTGCCCCGCAGCCGATGCAGCACTTCTGGGTCCGGCCGGGCCAATTCCAACAGCCTCTCCGTCTCGTCTACCAGAACCCAGACCCGCTGGCAGACTGCCTCGGCTGCGTCGTTGACCGTTTCCAGCAAGGAGAAGAGGTCGGCCGGAGGCAGTGTGTTTTCGGGAGGCAGCCACTCGTGTTGTCTCCGCTTGCGCCGTATCTCCCGGTGAGCCTGCCGGACCAGGTTCTCCAGCCGTCCGCCAGCCCACTGCACGTCGAGAAAGAGAGAGGGAACCAGAGTCTCCACCTGGCGCAACAGCGAAGTCTTGCCGCTTTGTCGCGTGCCCAGGACAAAGGTCGCCCGCTGGTTCCCGCCAAGGATCTCGGTGATGAGCCTCTCCCGCTCGTAGAACTCGAGGCCGGTGACAGGGCCGCTGGTGACGTAGGGCGCGATCATTCCTCTTCCTCCTCAGGACGTGGCTCGTCGGCCTTGTACTCGCCCCGACTTTCGGCCAGCGACCGGACAGTGGCCTGCGGCGCGTAAGTGGTCTGAGGGGCAACCCCCTCGGCGGCGCGACGGGTATCTTCATCCCGCATGGCCTGGTGGGCAGCTTCCACGTCTTGGACTGTGACCCGGAAGCGGTCTTCGGCCAGCAGTTGCCGGACGCAGAGGGAGCACAGGCGCTGGATGGTGTAGGGCCGGCGGTCGCTGTAGTGCAGGATGCGCGCCACGGCCTCGTCGTCGTAGGTAAAGACCCCCTTAACCGGCCGGCGGATGAGGCGCACGGCGGCTTCTTCCTCCAGTCCGCCCAGGTGAATTTCGTGCTTGAACAAATTGAACCAGGGGCTGGTCTTCAGGTGCCACTCGCGGTTCATCGTCTGGCCGGACCAGACCAGTTTGACCTGTCTGCCCAGCGGGGTCATCAGCAGGCCGCGCAACCCCTCCTGAGTGTGGGGGTCGTAACCGTTCATCTTGTCTGCCTCGTCCAACAACAGGACGATGCGCACCGGGCGGTCTGTGACCTCCTGGAGCGGTTCCAGGACCCTTTCCAGGTCGTCGGCCATGTCGAGGCTGTCGTAGCCTGCGGCGCGTTCATCGGCAAAAAGGGAAGGCAACGTCTGTCCCCGCTCGTCCAGGTAGGGGCGAACGGCGCCGGCGATGGCGCGCATCAGGGCGTAAAAGAAGCGCGCCTCCGGCACCATCTGCAGGTTGAGGAAGACGGGCAGGTAGAAGTACGCCCCAGGCATCTCCTCCGTCTCCCGCAGGCGGTGGGCCAGTTGGTGGAGCAGGGACGTTTTGCCGATGCGTCGCTCGCCGTAGAGGGCCACGTGATTGCCTGCTTCCAGGGCCCGCAGCAGATCGGCCAGGGCCTCCTCTCGACCGTAGAATTTCTCGGGTTCCACGACCACGTCACCCACGATGTAAGGGTCGTGCCCCGCCCGCCAGCGGGCCAAGCGTCGCGCCCGCCGCCAGCGCCGACCGCCGACGACCGCCCCGCCAACCGCCCCGACGGCCAGCAGGGCCACGCCTCCCCAGAACCACCCCGTCCGCCAGAAGGGAGCCGGGATGACGATGGTCAGTCGCGCTTCGGGGGAGAGGTTCAGGTCCTCGTCCAGGCTCTGCACGACGAAGGTGTAACGGCCGGGGGGCAGATTCGTGTATTGGGCCACCCCCTCCGCCGTGGGATGCCGGGCGGTGTCCTGTCCCTCCAACCGGTAGAAGTAGCGGATGCTGTCAGAAGCGGATTCCAGGTCGAAACCGGCGAAGCGGATGGTCAGGCGCTCCACGGGAAAGTCCAGGGCGACCT
>JAOZOT010000343.1 GCA_029933115.1 Anaerolineae bacterium
AATCAAGGCAATTGGCTTCGTCGTGGGCTCTATCGAACGGCCTGCTACCCGTCTGGAGTTCTCTGCCTGGCCTCCGCGAGGCCCTTCCCCGGCAGAAGCCAAAGGCGCCAGCTTATAGCGGTCGGCACGATTGACGGACGACAAGCTCTCCTTTCAACATGACGTTTGTCAACGCCTGACCGTCCGCTATCAGAGCCAGGACCATCTCCATGGCCCGGTGTCCCAGCTCATAAGCGGGTTGCCGAATCGTGGTCAGAGGAGGATGGAAATAGGCAGCCAGTTCGATGTCATCGAAGCCGAACAAAGAGATGTCGTCGGGCACCCGTAGGCCAGCTTCTCTGACAGCCAGTGCCGCACCGATGGCTGTGAGGTCGTTGTAACAGAAGACGGCAGTGGGAGGCGAGGGTAATGCCAGGAGCCTCCTCATAGCTTCTTTGCCGCCCCCTGCGTAGCCATCTCCCAAGACGACGAGAGCAGGATCAAAGGTGATTCCTCTTTCCTGCAGAGCTTCTCTGTAAGCTTTCAAGCGGTCCAGGTTGGTGCGCTTGCCCCTTTCGGCGGCGATGTATCCAATCCGCGAATGCCCTAAATTAAGCAGATACTCGGTGGCCAGCCGTCCGCCGTGCAGGTTGTCGGTGGACACCGAATAAGCGTATTCGGGGCGGTTGATAAGGACAATGGGTAGACCCAATTGAACGAGAAACGAGCGGTGCTCAGCATCCAGGCATGAGGACTCGACGATAATCCCATCAACTCGTCGCTCCCGGAAAGCCGACAGCACCTCCTTTTCCCGCCCAAGCTCACCGTAGAAACTGCTCAAAAAGACAGTATAACCATGCTCCGAGGCAACGTCCTCAACCCCCCGCACCAATGGAGCCAGGAAGGGGTCAGAAACCCAGGCCACGGCCATGCCGATGATAGAAGTGCGTTGGGTGACCAGGCTCCGGGCCACCGCGCTGGGCGAATAACCCATCTCAGCAGCCAAACGCCGGATGCGCTCTTTTGTCTCCAGGCTGATACGGGGATGGTCGCTGAGGGCGCGGGAGACGGTGGAGGGTGAGACACCTGCTGCCTTAGCGATGTCCTTTATGGACACGCTCATCTTTCAAGTCCGTGCTGATAGTTTTTCCTTACAATACGGTTCTCCGCCAAACTTTTTCTCTCGTCGCAGTTCTTTGCACACGTTTGCAATGTGACGAAAAAGCACGGCCCATTATGGGCCGATTTGTGCATACGTTTGCACAGTCCTATTTTACCATATCTCTGCTTCTCTGTCAATACCTCAAAGGATAATTTTAAGGTTGCAGTTTCAAATCACCCGCGCAGGAATTCCTCCACCATATCCCGCGCCTGGTCGTCGGGATATTGGATGGGGGGCGACTTCATGAAGTAGGCTGAGGGACCGACCAGTGTCCCTTTCAGGCCTCGGTCGAGGGCGATCTTGGCACAGCGCACGGCGTCTATCACCACCCCGGCCGAATTGGGCGAGTCCCAGACCTCCAGCTTCACCTCCAGGTTAAGGGGTAGGTCGCCGAAAGTGCGCCCCTCCATGCGGATGTAGCACCACTTGCGGTCGGTCAGCCAGGGCACATAGTCGCTGGGGCCAACGTGGATGTTCTCTTCGTCCAGATCGTAGTCCAGCATACTGGTTACGGCGCGGGTCTTGGATACCTTTTTCGACTCCAGGCGCTCCCGCTCCAGCATGTTGTAAAAGTCCATGTTGCCCCCGAAATTGAGCTGATAGGTGCGCTCCAGCCTCACTCCTCGGTCACGGAAAAGCCGGGTCAATACCCGATGGACGATGGTAGCTCCCACCTGGCTTTTGATGTCGTCACCGATGAGGGGCAAAGAACGCTCCTCGAAGCGACGCTGCCAGTAGGACTCCCTGGCGATAAAGACCGGGATACAGTTGACAAAGGCGCAGCCTGCCTCGAGAATCTGCTCCACGTACCATTTGGTGGCCATCTCACTCCCTACCGGTAAAAAGTTGACCACCACATCGGTGCCTGTGTCGCGCAGAATGCGGATGACGGCAGAGGTCTCGCCAGGAGCCTTGGTGATCACCTGGCGCAGGTAACGCCCCAGGCCATCGTGGGTCATCCCCCGCTCGACCTTTACGCCCAGCGGCGGCACTTTGGCGAAACGATGGGTGTTGTTCGGAGGGATAAAGATGGCCTCGGCCAGGTCTTTTCCCACTTTGTTCTGGTCAATGTCAAAAGCGGCCGAGAACTCGATGTCGCCTACGTGGTAACCCCCCAGATTGACGTGCATCAAGCCGGGGACGAATTCGTCCTCTCTAGCGTCTCGGTAGTAGTGCACTCCCTGGACCAGGGATGAAGCACAATTGCCCACTCCGATAATGGCCACTCGTACCTTGCTCATCTCACACACCTTCTGCTAATCGTTCAATCAACGTGTCTGAAAAGTGTTCGTGGTGGCGACTTCAGTCGCTAATGGCCGCTGCTTTGAGACCGAAAGCGACTGAAGTCGTTACTACGAGCGCTGCCGAAAACAACTGAAGTCGTTACTACGAGCGCTGCCCTCCGAATTTTCAGACGCGCTCTGAGGGGGAAGAAAGGGTGTGGTTTTCTGGGCAACGGCTTTACCGCCGCCCAGAAAACACCCTAATTTTCCTCGGCGCAGATTTGTTGCCTGACAAAAAGCACTCGATAAACGACCACAGCGTTGGTCAGCACGGCCAGGAGCGCCAAAGTCCAATAGACTTGCCCCACCAGGCTCCCCAGCATGACGACGAAAAGCCGGATGTCGCGGCCGAAAAGGGAGGCAAGGCCACGATCAAAACGTACTCCTGTGCTGGCCTCTGAGCGGGCTCTGGAGTAGCTGATCATGAGCGAACCCAGAAGGGCCAGCAGGCCCAGGGGCCACGTTCCTGGCCGGTTCTCAAAGCGCGCAGCCCAGAGGGTCATCCCCAGGATGATGGCGGCGTCGGCGTAGCGGTCGAGAACAGCGTCGTAGAAAGCGCCAAAAGGTGAGGCCAGCCCCTTCAACCGGGCTATCTCACCGTCCACGCCGTCAACGATGGAGGAGAACTGGGCCAGCAACCCGCCCATGACGTTGGAGCCCAGGGCAAAGGCAACCGAGGCCAAAAGGGCGATGAAGAAGCTGATGAAGGTGACCTGGTTGGGTGTTATTCCCGTGGGAGCGAGGAGCCTGGTTATGGGACGCGAGATTTTCCTGTTCAGATGTCTTGAAACCAGCCCATCGTAGCCTGTTTTTCTCTCCATTGGCGTTGAACCTCCCAGGGGATATATCTGCCCGCCCGGTCATTCTTGAGGGGCCGGAGCAATCTCTCAACGTATTGCAAGTCGGCCAGAGTATCCACATCCATCCAAAAAGCTCCAGAAACGTCACAGGCCCGCATCCCCTTCTGCCTGATGAGTCTGCGAACGGCGTCGGTGACGGAGCAGCATCCATTGTGCTTCTCCATCAAGTCGGCCACTATGGGGAAGATGCGGGGGGTGAAGAGAAAGACTCCTGTGTCAATGGCGTTCCAGTGCTCCAGTTCCTTGCCGATTTGGGTGATCAGACCGGCGTCGTTCACCCACACCTTGGTGGCATCCTTCACCTGGGGAGGGGCCTTGGCCGTCCGGTCCACGCACAGGGTGTCGTCAATCTCTCCTTTGTCCAACAGCTTCTTCAGGAGGGAAGAGGCGATCATGTGATCGGCCATAGCCAGGACGAAGGCTTCGTCTGCCAGTAAAGGTCGGGCGGCGTGAATGGAGGTGCCGTTCCCTCCTTTGTAGTGGGGGTTGGGAGCGTAGGACACTTTCACACCATAGCGGCTCCCGTCGCCTATCTCTTTGGCGATCATCTCTCCCCGATAGCCAATCACGATAATTAACTCTCTGATGCCCACTTGCGCAAAAGAGTTGAGCGTGTACTCTATCAGCGGCCGACCCAGCACCGGCACTAGTGGTTTGGGACGATTGTTGGTTAGAGGCGCCAGTCTGGTGCCATCTCCAGCAGCTAGAATTACCCCTTTCATCCTTTCACCTCCTTCACTCAAAATTGCAACGTCATCCAAAAGCGGCACACAAAAAGACCGCCGGCAGTAGAGTTAGTCAGGTGAGTGCAACGTAACTGCGACGGTCCGTTTGAGTCTTCCTACTGCCTACGAGGTTAGCTGACGGGTTCGGTCAGGAAGGGTCCCTACTCGTCCGAACGAGATTCACCCCGAGAACTTGGTTCCCCCGCTCCACATAGGGATTCGGCTTTAGATTGTATTATCGGCGGGCTGCGTGCAACTGTGGGTAAGGCTTGAATCTGGCCTGTGTCGGTCACCCGCCTGATCTGTGGTATTGGGGCTGCGCCGTCTTTAAATTATACCACCAATCAGATTATTTGTCAAATCACAGCCTCCAAAA
>JAOZOT010000856.1 GCA_029933115.1 Anaerolineae bacterium
CGGTCAACAAACAACCGGTTTTTGTGTTGTTAAGGCGATTTTCGCCAATGTCCAGCTTGTGATATTCAATGTTTAGCGAACTGTTAACCGATCGTTCGCTCATCTCTTGCGCGAAAAGTGAAAAGGTGGCCGCTTGTACATCGGGGATGCCGAGATGGGGGCCTTGGCCACCCGCGCTTTCGTGCAAGCCGGTGGGAACTACTACCCGATGCCTCCGGCCCGCACGGGTGAAGTTCCGGAGTTGCCGACCACGTTGCCGGAGTCGGTGTGGAATGGGGAGCAACCGCCGGAACGGATCTACACCCCGGCCTACGAGGGATCTGACGACGGAGGAAGCAAAGCCGGGAAGAAGCTGCCGGCCTTGGGCTACGAAACGACCCGCGCGCAGCAGGCCATGGTTGACGGTCGACTTGGGGTCTGAGAAGAGCGCCTCCCGGCGATGTACTCGCCTTCGTCGGCCAAGCGAGCCCGACGAGGTCCGGCCCGACGGCCGGAGCGGGCAGAACAGGCTCTGTTGGCCTTGACCCCGCCGCGGGGACGGGGCAAGCGGCAATGGGATGACCCTGAGGAAGCATCGCCCGGAGGGGCTGTTGGAGGTGGGCTATGTTTGTGAGGTGGAACGACGCCCCATTCGCAAGTACAAAGATCGCCCAGCGCGCACGGAAGAACGAGTGCGCTATGTAGTGCGGGTACGGCGCAACGAGGAAGCCATCGCCGCCACCCGTCGTCTGTTGGGCCGGCGTTTGTATGCCACCAATGCCCCGGTGGAGGAACTTTCGTCGGCCAAGGCGCTGCAGGTCTATCGAGGTGCGCCGCGGATTGAGCGGGACTTCCGACGCTTGAAGGGACATCCCTTGGGCATCCGGCCCTTGTACGTGCCGCGAGAGGATCATGCCAAGGGGATGGTGCGTTTGCCGTCCCCGGCCTTGCAGGTACTGACGCCGGTAGAGCACGTGGTGCGGGAGGGTCTCAAAGAGGCCGGAGAGGTGCTGAAAGGCCTGTATGCCGGCAACCCCAAGCGGGTGACGGCGCGTCCCACAACGGAGCGGCTACTGAAAGCCTTCCGTGGGATCAC
The DNA here is from genome assembly GCA_029933115.1 of Anaerolineae bacterium. Lineage (GTDB taxonomy): Bacteria > Chloroflexota > Anaerolineae > E26-bin7 > E26-bin7 > E26-bin7. Next base: position 1,076 of record JAOZOT010000856.1, read on the forward strand.
ATTGACTGTAGTGCACCTTCCGGATCGGACGATTCGCCATGT
>JAOZOT010000857.1 GCA_029933115.1 Anaerolineae bacterium
CCTTTGGGATAGTTGGTCTCTGGTAATGTAGTCGGGACCGACCCAATCTAACATTACCGGCGGTAGGCGGGCAAGGGCTTCGTCCATCTTTGGACAAAGTCGCTTTATTATCTGCCATGGACTCATGCAGTCCTTATTGCTGTTAAGGCGAACCAGATTGTACCAGGCCTGGTAGCTGGCAATGCGCCTGTGGAAATCCGCGATAGACTCGAAGTTCTCTATGTCATAGAACTCCCGCTCTATCGTCCCATGCACGGTCTCGACATCACTGTTGTAGCTCCAAGCCTTCACGGGGATCCGCTTGTGAGTGCTGCCGAAGCCTGCTACCACCCTCTCGAAGCCGTCCCGGCTGCGATCCTGCCTATAACAGCCTATGAACTCCGAGCCGTTGTCGGTCTGAAACCTCAGCCTGGTCATATCCACCCCGCATCTACGCAGGTGCTCGCAGAGAACCTGAGCAAACAGACAGCCATTGACCGCGGTCTTTTCATTGGCAAAGCCCAGGAACATCAAGCCGCTGCGGATCTCGCGTGCGGTGAACTGGTACTTGGGCAGACCCAGGGCCTTCATCTGAGGCCAGTAGTGGGGTATATCCTTCAAATCCTTCGTATCAACGGTTATTTGCTTGAACAGGGGCCATTTCTTCTTTATCCGGCTGAGGTCTTTTTTACGCTTATGCTTCTTGCGGCGTTTCTTTATCAGGCCGTAGTCGTGTAAGACCCTCCTGATGGCCTCGTGGCTACAGGGCAGGTTGTGCATATATTTGAGGCGTTTGGGGCCCATAAATGGGTAGCGTTTTCGCAGCCGTACTATCCGCCTCTCGAGTTGGGCACTGATCTTGTGTGGGCAGTGCAGCGGTATACGTGGCAGCTCGTTGAGTCCGGCCAGGCGTTCCTGCTGGTATCTTTTGAGCCACTTCCTGACGGTCTTGGGCGTGGTCTGGAAGACCCTGGCGGTGGGCTTGACGCCATAGACCAGGGCGTGTCTGACCATTCGCAGTCTCAAATCGAACTTGTCGGCTTTGTCGGGCATCCTTATAATCTGTTCAAAATAGCTCAGGGGTTTTGTTTGGTCCTTCATGAGGCCGATATGGTTCATGAGGGACCAGGCTTTTT
>JAOZOT010000858.1 GCA_029933115.1 Anaerolineae bacterium
AGCACAAAACGCTCATAGACTACTCCCAGGCCCTCGTTGTAGTCGGTCAGGTATCGCTTCCAAACAGGTTCACTCAAGGCTTTTTCTGTCACATCATTTTCCCTTGAACTGCGGCTGGCGTTTTTCCAGGAAGGCGCTGGTACCCTCGAGGCGGTCTTCGGTGGCACAGACCAGGCCGAAGAGGGCCACCTCGTGGGCGCAGCCTTCTTCTAGCCCCGTCTCCATCCCTACGGCGATGGCCTGCTTGGCCAGGGCGATGGCGATAGGGGGCTTGGCGGCCAGTTTGGTGGCCAGGGCTTTGGCCTCGTCCATCAACCTGTCTGGGGGCACTACTTTCTCCACCAAGCCGATGCGCAGAGCTTCCTGGGCGCTGACGTGGTCGCCAGTCAAGATGAGATATTTAGCCATACCGGGGCCTACCAGACGGAGCATACGCTGTGTGCCGCCGGTGCCGGGGATCATGCCCACGTTGATTTCTGGCTGGCCCAGGCGGGCCGTCTCGGCGGCGATACGGATGTCACAGGCCAGGGCCAACTCGCAGCCACCACCCAGGGCGTAGCCGTTGAGGGCGGCGATGACCGGCTTGGGCAGCTTGGCCAGTTTGAAGAGGAAGCGATGGCGCCGGCCGATGAACTCGGCAGCCTCGGTAGCCGATTGCAGGGCGTGCAGTTCCTTGATGTCGGCTCCGGCAGCGAAGGCTTTCTCTCCCGCTCCGGTGATGATGATGGCTCTCACGCTCTCGTCGGCCCCTAGCTCGTCAATGGCCGCATCTAGCTCATCTACCGTGGCCTGGCTCAGAGCATTGAGAACCTGGGGGCGGTTGAGGGTGATGATAGCGATGCGGCCTTCTCGTTCGACGCAGATGTTTTGGTAAGTCATAGTTTTCTCCTGGCTTTACCGGGTGCGACGCACCTCCTTGGTGTAGCTGATATTATAGCATCTTTCCATCCGCTTTTCAAGAGTGTAACACTTTGGTTTTGTGAGCAACTGTCTACGAGGGCAGTCACCGCCTCCCGCCTGGCGATAATGAAGGTTGAGAAAATAGTTCGGTAAGCAGTGCAAGGGCACTGCAAGTGCCCTTGCAGGATGGGTCAACAGCCTGCTTTTAGAGTG
>JAOZOT010000344.1 GCA_029933115.1 Anaerolineae bacterium
TTTGGCCAGATAGACCAACGCTTCATAAAATTGGAGGCTGATAACGAGCGACGCTTTGAGCAGATGGACCGGCGTTTTGCCGAATCGAGACAGGATTTTCTGCGATTGGAAAAAAAGCTGGGCGAGATGAGCCAGAGTTTCAGAAATTGGGCTCTGGCTGCTGTGGGCCTCATTGGCCTCCTGGTCACTATCTTGGGTTTCCTCCTTAGGTAGATGCGCGGTGCGGCAAAAACAATCGGGGACGCTCTCTGGAGCGTCCCCGATTTCTATTCCTCACCCCTTCATCACCGCCAGGGGTCGTAGCTTGGCCACCTTGCGGGCCAGACCGGCGCGATGCACCACATCCACCACGCGCTCGATGTCCTTATAAGCCTCCGGGGCCTCCTCGGCCAAGCCGGGCATACTACCAGCTCGCACCTGGATGCCCTGAGCCTCGAGATCCGCTTTCAGCTTGTCGCCGCGGATTTGCCTTTTGGCCGCCTTGCGGCTCAGCACCCGCCCAGCCCCGTGGCACGTCGAGCCGAAGCTGGCTCTCATAGCTTCCTCAGTGCCAACTAGGATGTAGGAAGCTGTGCCCATGTCGCCGGGCACCAGGACCGGTTGACCCACCGCGCGGTAGACATCCGGTAACTCTGGCCGGTCGGGGCCGAAAGCGCGCGTGGCTCCCTTGCGATGGACACAAAGTTTGAGGCGTTGACCGTCTACCTCGTACTCTTCGATCTTGGCGATGTTGTGAGCCACATCGTAGACAGTGGTCAGTTCCCAATCTCTGACCTTGCCGGCTAACACCTCCTCAAAAGTGCGACGCGTGAGGTGAGCCAGACACTGGCGGTTGGCCCAGGCATAGTTGGCTGCCCCGGCCATGGCCGCAAAGTAGTCCCGCCCCTCAGGTGAATCCAAAGGAGCGCAGACCAATTCCCGATCGGGCAACTCGATATGGTATTTCCTCACCGCCTCCTGCAGCAGGCGCACGTAATCGGTGCAGACTTGGTGGCCCAGCCCCCGTGAGCCGGAGTGAATCTGAACGGCCAACTGGCCCGGGAAGAGGCCAAACGCATCGGCTACCTCTTCGTCGTAAACCTCTACCACCTCCTCGATCTCCAGAAAGTGATTGCCTGAGCCCAGGGTGCCCAACTGGTTTTTGCCCCGCTCTTTAGCCCGGGAGCTTACCGCTCGCGCCTCGGCGCCGGCCATAGCTCCTCTTTCCTCGGTGCGTTCCAAATCATCCTGGGTGCCGTAACCTTGTTTCACTGCCCAGGCAGCACCTTTCTCCAGCACCTGATCCATCTGGCTGGGGGAAAGCTTGAAGCCGCCCTTTTTGCCTACCCCGCTGGGCACGTTGCGATAAAGGGCGCTGATCAACGTTCCAAGGTAGGGTTTGACCTCGTCAGCCCCTATGCCGGCAATCAGAAGCCGCACGCCACAGTTTATGTCAAATCCCACACCGCCGGGCGAGATGACCCCCTGAGGGTACCTGGTAGCGGCCACCCCGCCGATGGGAAATCCATAGCCCTGGTGGGCGTCGGGCATGGCCATGGCGTAGCCCACGATGCCCGGCAGAGTAGCACTGTTGACCAACTGCTCCAATGTGCGGTCGCCCAGCGCTGCCTCAAGGAGTTCTGCATCGAGATAGACCCGCGCCGGCACTCGCATGTCCTCGCGGTAGCTTTTGGATATCTCGTAGAGATAATCCTCAATACGTTTCAAATCCTTTTTGGTAACCATTCTCTCTCCTCCTTTTCCGGCCCAGGGCTCGCGCAGCGAGGCCAAGGGACCTTGACAAGCGATAGGGCGAGACGAGCCCAAACAGTGTGGGATCACACGTCGAAAACGATAGTAGTCACATAACCCGCCTCCGCCTTGACAATAGCCAGATCATGAAAAGTAGCAGCTTTGATAGCTTTGCTCGCTTCGGCCTTGACCCCTTCAACAGTAGCAGTGAGCGCAGTAGAGGAAAGGGTGTGGATGGTGAAGCGAGTATACACCTCGTCCTCTACCTCATGCCAGTAGAGGAGTTCGTTGAGCCAGTCAATCAGAAGCGCCTCGTAATCCAGCGACTCCAGGCTTATCTCGCGCTTTATGGTGGGCTCCAACTCTTCCAGCTCAGCCATCAAGCTGAACATGCCGTAAGCAGCATTGGCAAAGAGTTCTTTCAGGTTGCGACCATACACTCTCAGAGCCAGGTCGGCAGTGTGCTCTATTTCTTCAAAGCGAAATGAGGTCATGGTCAACCCCTACGAAGCAGCCAAAGGCAGCACTTCCTCCGGCCAAGGGAACGGCTTTTCGGCAGCCAGGATGCGGCGTGCCTCCGCGATGTCCCTCTCTATCTGGGTGATCAAGTCCTTGATGTCGGTAAACCTTTTCTCGGAGCGCAGGCGCTGGACAAACTCGACCACCAAATCGCACCCATAGATATCGGCCTCGAAATCCAAGATGTAGGTCTCCACGGTGCGCTCGCCGTTGTCAAAACTGGGACGCACTCCTACGTTGGCCACGCCTTGATAGCGTTCCTCTCCCAGGACAGCGTAAACAGCGTAGACCCCGTTGGCCGGAATGGCTCGCTCGGCTCGTACCTCCAGATTGGCGGTTGGGAACCCCAGACAACGTCCGCGCTGGGCTCCCTGCACCACTTCTCCGGCCAGACTTGGGTAACGGCCCAGGAGTTCAGTGGCTTCACGTATCTGCCCTTTGAACAACAAAGAACGAATGCGGGTGCTGCTGATAACCACGCCTTTCCAGATCAGGGGATTGACGGTTTCCACGGAGAAACCCATCTCTCGGCCCAAAGCCCGTAGAACGTCTGGTGTCCCTTCGCGGCCGTAGCCCAGAGCGAAATCTTTTCCCACCCATAGTTCCCTCATGCGCAGTTGTCGGAAAACCATCTCTATGAAACGTCGGGCTGAGGTCTGGGCCATCTCCTGATTGAAAGGCAAAATAGCCACGATGTCCAGCCCCAATCTTTCCAAGAGGGCGGCCTTTTCACCGGGTGTAGTAATGTATCGGGTGGGATTTCGAGGCGAGAGCACGGCGCTGGGATGAGGGTGGAAGGTGATCAGACCGGCCAGACGGTGGGTCTGCCTGGCCCTTTGCAGCAGTTGTCCGATAAGGTATTGATGCCCACGGTGGACGCCGTCAAAAGCCCCGATGGTCAAAATGGTGTCTGTATCCAGATGGGCTTGGGATAAATCGTCAATGATCTGCATGACACAGTTTGATGGCTAGCTGAAAACCTTTTTAGGTTGCCATAGACCCGTTTGGGCATCGTATTGCAGCAGAGCGATTAGTTCGCCTTCAGTCGAGTAGGCGCGGCAGAGTGAGGACGGCGATGAAGGTGTCGGCCCCCGCACTTGCTGGCCCAAGCGGATGCGGCGCTCGGCCTGGCGGTCAAAAGTGATGGCTTCAAAATCCAGCAAAGCCTCATCGAGGGGATGGATCAACCCGGCCCACCGGCCGGCGGCAAAAGCCTCGCTCAAAGTATCCAGGCTGACGGCTTCATCCAGAGTGAAATGCCCACTTGCCAGGCGGGTCAGACTGGCCAAATGCCCCCCGCAACCCAGCCGTTGCCCCAGGTCGTGGGCCAGGGAGCGAATGTAGGTGCCGGGCGAGCAGGCGACCTCGATGGTGAGCACCGGAGACGACCAATCGAGCAGCTTGATGTCATATATCTCAACGGGGCGTGGCTTTCGCCGGACGGTCTTCCCCTGGCGGGCCAGCTTGTAGAGAGGGGTCCCCTGGTGCTTGAGAGCTGAGTACATGGGTGGCGTCTGCTCAATCCGGCCGACGAAAGCCGAAAGAGCCTCCTCAAGCTGGGGTAGGGTGACATTCACCTCAGGCGCTCTGGCCGTGACTTGTCCCTCGGCGTCGTAAGTGTCGGTGCTGAGGCCCAGGTGCACGGCAGCCCGATAGACCTTGCGACCTCGCATCAGGTATTCGCTGACGCGGGTGGCCTGCCCCAGACAGACCAGCAACACTCCTCTAGCCAGAGGGTCCAGAGTGCCGGCGTGGCCCACTCGCTTCTGCCCTGAGAGACGCCGCACTTTGGCCACCACGTCATGGGAAGTCCAACCCTGCGGCTTGTCAACGTTCAGTATGCCGGAGATAACAAGCTCTTTCATTCCTTGGGCTCGACCCGTCTTATCTCAAAGACCACCGGGTTATTGTGGTCCAGGCAACAGGCGCGGGCTAGGCCGGGCTCGTCTTCCCAGGGCACCTGGCCTCCGAAGCGCAAAGCTGTGGTAAAAGGCAAGAGGACGTGGGCCGCCCAATGGCAAGCCTGGGCCAGTTCCTTGTCGGAGGTGAAACAGTCGCCCACTTTCAGGCCCAGCGGGCAAACGCCCCGGCCCATGATGTCAAT